>JBGOUW010000529.1:0-3478 GCA_041477755.1 Binatia bacterium | reverse complement strand
GTACAACGGGCGCACGAATCCCACCCCGCCAACCTACCCCAACACCGGCTTCGCCCACGACATTCGTGAAGTCGCTAAAGTGATCTACGGCGTCAAGCAAGGCGTCTCGGGCGTCACGTCACGATTCTTCGAGGTCCGCAACGGCGGCTACGACACGCACTCCAACCAAGGCGCCGACGAGCCCGGGAGCGGTCACCTGCGCCTCCATCAGCAAGTCGGCGACGCATTGAGAACCTTCTATGACGACGCCCAAAGCATGGGCATCGCCGACAAAGTCTGCGTCGTGGTCTGGAGCGAATTCGCTCGCCGCATTCAACAGAATGACTCAGGCACCGATCACGGGTCGCAAGGCCCTGTCTTCGTGATCGGCGGCGCGGTCAACGGCGGCGTGTACGGCAACCATCCCAACATCAACACGGCAGCCATCGACGACAACGGCAACACGCCCTATTCGCAGGCGCCGAACAACTTGTCGGACTTGATGCTCCCTTTCCGCGCCACCGACATCCGCGACATCTACGGAACCATCCTCAAGCACTGGCTCAATCTGGACGATACGACCACTCAGAGCTATTTGCCGCTCGACACCGGCATGGACGCTGACACGTTCTGGACAGTCCCGAACTTTGATCTCGGCTTCTTGCCTTGAGCGCCGTACCAGATTCCCTGTCCCCTGTAGGGGCGACGCATGCGTCGCCCGCGAATTGAGGTGTCCACCGCGGAGAAGACGGAGGGCGATGCATGCATCGCCCCTACGCGGATGCTTCTGACATTCGTCCCTCCGTCCCTTTACTCTCGGCCCGTATCCGTCGGCTTCAACTCACTGTTCTCCCGCATCCATCCGACGACGCGATCGACTTCGCGTCGCTCGGCGACGAGAAACCGTTCGATCGCGGCCGCCAGCCGCGACTCGCGGATGTAGTGCATGCTCGTCGTCGGCTGCGGATCGAATCCGCGCAGCGTTTTGAACTCACCCCCGGCACCGGGCTCGAAGCGTTGCAAGCCACTGGCGATGCAGTGCGCCACCGCAGCGTAGTAGCAGACATTGAAGTGCAGGTGCCGCAACTCCTTCGTGGCGCCCCAGTAGCGGCCGTAGAACACTCCCGCCTTCTGTACGTTGAACGTGCCCGCGATCGGCACACCTTTCTCCATCGCGATGACGAAGCACAGGTTGCGCTTGAACCGCCGGCGTAGCAGCTCGAAGAACTCCGGGCTCAGGTACTGTCGGCCCCAGTAGAGCTTGTCGATAGTGGCCTTGTAGAAATCGAACATCAGCGGGAACCATTCGTCGGGAATGTCGTCGCCCACCCGCACGTCGATCGCCACGTCTTGCACCGCCAGCTCACGCTGCTCGCGCTTGATTTGGTTCCGCCGCTTGCTGCGAAAGTGTTCCAAGTAGTCGTCGAACGTCGCGTAGCCGGCATTCTGCCACTGATACTGAAACCCGGCGCGTTCGAGGAAGCCGTCTTCGCGCAAGGCGACGACCTCGTCGGGGCGACAGAAGTTCACGTGCGCCGAAGACAGGTCGTTGCGATCACAGATATCGCGCAAGGCGCGGCTCAGCAGTCGCAGCAACGCGGGTCGGTCGGCGCCCGCCCCCGTCAACAGGCGCGCTCCAGTCGCGGGCGTGAACGGCACGGCCACCAACACTTTCGGATAGTAGTCGATGCCGGCGCGTTGAGCGGCTGCCGCCCATTCGTGATCGAACACGAACTCCCCCATGCTGTGGCCCTTCAAATAGAGCGGACACGCCGCCACGAGCTGGCCCTGCTGATCGCGGACGGCGAGATGCTGCGGCAGCCAGCCGGATTCACGGGTGACGCAGCCGGACTCTTCGAGCGACACCAACCAGTCCCATTCGAGGAACGGTGAGCCATCGGCGCCGACCAGCGCGTCCCACTCCGCGCGCGCGATCTCGCTGAGTCCGGCCACTACCCGCACCTCGTACATGCCCGTGATGTGACTGAGGCCGCGGCGAAAGTCGAGGCCCCCCTTTCCCTCACCCGCCGGATCTGCCACAAGCGCCCGACGATGATGTGGATGCTCTGGTTGCTGCTCCTCGTCTGGGGCGGCTATGCGCTGTGGGGGCACCGCTGGCGGATTGCACCGCTGCTCGATCCGCCCGAACCCGACCTGCCGCCCGCGCGCGTGTTCGCGGTGGTACCCGCACGCAACGAGGCCAACGAGTTACCGCGCACCCTCCCCGCGCTGCTGCAGCAAACCCATCGCGATCTCGTGGTCGTGCTGGTCGACGACCATTCTGACGACGGCACCGCCGATCTGGCGCGGCGACTCGCGGCCGACATCAATGCGAGCGATCGCTTGGTTGTCATCAACGCGCCCGCCCTCCCAGCGCAATGGACCGGCAAGGTGTGGGCGCAGCAACAGGGTGCGGAGCGCGCGCGGGCGTTGGGCGCGGAATGGATCTGGTTCACCGACGCCGACATTCGTCACGACAGCCACGTGCTGGCGCGTTTGCTCGCCACCGGGCACTGCCGGCAACGCGACTTGGTGTCGGTGATGGCGCGCCTGCGCTGCCACACGGCCTTCGAAAAGCTGCTCATTCCCGCCTTCACCTATTTCTTCGCCGGCCTCTATTCGTTCCCCGCAATCGGCAACGATGCTTCAGCCGCCGCCGGCGCGGCCGGCGGCTGTATGCTGCTGCGCGTCAGCACGCTCGATCGCATTGGCGGAATGGCTGCGATCCGCGACGCGGTGATCGACGACGTCGCTCTCGCCCGTGCCTGCAAATCGGTCGGCGCTCGCTTGTGGCTCGGTTACGATCCTGGCGTGAACTCGACCCGCGGCTACACGACGCTGGCGGACATCTGGAACATGGTCGCGCGCAGCGCCTACACCCAACTCGGTTATAGCCCACTCGCGTTGCTGGGCTGCCTGCTCGGACTCGCTGTCGTGTTTCTGGTGCCGACGGCGGGAATCGTTTTCGGATCGGGTGAGCTGCGTCTTCTCAGCGTGCTCACCTACGTCGCCATGGTCCGTACCTATAGCCCAATGGTTGCGTATCTGGGCTGCACGCCGGCGTGGGCCCTGGGCCTGCCGCTGTCGGCCACGCTCTATGCCGGCATGACCGCATCGTCCGCGTGGCGTCATCACGTCGGGGCGGGCGCGGCATGGAAGGGCCGCAGCTATGGTCCGGCGGTGAATCAGCACGAGCACTCGCCGTCCAATTCATGTACCATGCGCAGCCACAGCGGAGCGGAGCGTGAGTAACCCGAGTGCAACCCCTGCGGCCGAGAGCCGCGCGTTCGCCAGCCTCAAGGAACTCTTTCAAGCTGGGCGACCGTTGATCTACATCCGCTCGCCCGAAGAAGCGCGCGTTCACTTACTGTTGAACGAGGTCAACACGCAGATGTTCAGCGGCAAGGCGGCGGTGTGGACGTGGAGTCTTACCGACGGTCTACGTCGGCCCGATGGCAGCGCCGGCACACCAACCTTAGCCGGCCCACGCGAAGTGCTC
>JBGOUW010000375.1:0-5014 GCA_041477755.1 Binatia bacterium | reverse complement strand
GGCTGGGCGCTGCCAATACCACCGCCATAGAACGGTACCGCGGCCTTTACATCACTGTTGCGACACGCGGTGAGAAAGGTGATGCGGCCACCCATGCAGAAGCCGGTGACTCCGATACGATCGACGCGCACGAACGATTGCACTTTGAGATGATCGATAGCCGCCGTCATGTCGGCAACAATCTTGTCGTCGTTCAACCCCATCATCAGGCGGATGGCTTCCTGAAGATTGTCGTAGCCGACCACCGCGCCTTTTTCGCGATAGTAGAGATCGGGCGCAAGGGTCACGTAGCCTTCCCGCGCGATGCGCGCCGCCACGTCTTTAATGTGTTGGTTGAGACCGAAGGCCTCCTGCACCACCACGATGGCGGGATGCTTGCCGTCGCTCTGGGGGCGCGCCAGATACCCGGGCATGGCTCCAGCCTCACCCTTCACTTCAATCATTCCCGACGTGATTTCCATAGCTTATCTCCGGCTTGCGATGTGATCCCTATAGAAACTGTCGCGCCGCATTGCAAGACACTCGGCAGCGCGGTTTGACTTACCACGGTTCAGCGTTTACCTAAAACGTCTTTTCGGAGCGACCACGTGCGGCGTGAAAAGACCAACTACGTCATCCAATCCGTCTCCCACGCGCTCGACGTGATCGAGCAGTTCGACGGCGAGCGTGACGAGCTGGGTGTCACCGAATTGAGCAAGCGCCTCAAGCTGCACAAGAACAACGTCTTCCGGCTGCTCGCAACGCTCGAAGCGCGCGGCTACATCGAGCAGAACAAAGCCACCGACAACTATCGTCTCGGCATCCGCTGCCTGCAGATCGGCCAGAACTACGTGTCTCAGGTCGGGCTGCTCAGACAGGCGCGCCCGATTCTCGAACAACTCGCCCGCACGTCGCACGAGACCTCTTTGGTCGCGGTGTTGCGCCGCGGCGTCGCCGTGCCGCTCGATGCCGTCGAATCGGATCAAGCCGTGCGGTTGGTTTCGCGCATCGGCGAAGCGCTCCCGCTCTACTGCACGGCGATCGGCAAGGTTTACCTCGCGTTCTCGTCCGAAGATGAGCTACGCGAGCTGTTGCCAGACGGCGGCATCAAGTTTACCGATCGCACCATCACCGACCGCTCGGCATTACTCACCCAGCTCAAACACATCGCCGACAAGGGCTACGCGGTCGACTTGGGCGAGCATGTTGCCGATGCCAGCTCGGTCGCCGCACCCGTACGCGATTACACGCGCAACGTCGTCGGGAGCATCGCCATTTCCGCACCGCGCTATCGGCTGTCGGAGGAGCGCGCGCAGAAAGAGGTCGCGCCCCTAGTGACAAAGGCGGCCGCGGAGTTGTCGAGCCGTCTTGGTTTCAAACCCTAGTCGTCGTCTTACAACCCGAAGCGCCGCCCGTACCAATCCAAGAGCGACGGCGCGACCCCGTGCAACGCCGCGACGAATCGGACGCTGCTGGGAATAAACACCCGTGGGCGCCGACGCGCTACAGCAGCCAACGTCTTCTGCACCACGACTTCCGGCGGCAGCCGCCGCCCCTGACGCAGGATCCGTGGGATGTCAGCGCCCTGCAGCAGCGGCGTGTCGATCAGTAGTGGAAACACCGACGTGAGCAGCACGCCGTCGCGCGCCAGCTCTGGTCGCACCGCGTCGCAAAACCCCGCCACCCCAAACTTCGCCGCCGAGTATGCGCCCAGGCCCGGCCACCCATGTACCGCTGCGGTCGAGGCCAAACACACGGCCGCACCATGCGACCGCCTAAGCGCGGGCAGCGCGGCGCGCAAGACGTTCGCCGTACCGATCAAATCAATGCGAATCACCCGCTCGAAGTTGTCGGGAGACTGATTCGCCCACTCGCCTGGTCCGAGAATCGCCGCGCAATTGATCACCAGATCGAGCCCGCCAAGCGCACCCACCAACTCGTCTATCGCCGCAGCGAGTGGCGCGGCGGCACTTACATCCGCTACACGCATCTCCGCGCGGCCGGCGTTGGCGCGAATCGAGTCCGCGGTTGCGGCCAGCCCGTCGGCAGATACGTCGACTAGCCCAACCGCAGTACCCTGCTGCGCTAGCGTCTGCGCGAACGCCCGACCAATGCCGCTCGCCGATCCGGTCACGATCGCATGTTGCCAAACCACGAGCGTGCGCATAGTTCCAAGTGGGCTACGCGTCAAGCGCGTTCGGTTGACCAGGGCACTGGCGTGGGACGTCAACACCTACGTCCGGGGCGTCCCGGCGCAGGTGGTTCACCGATTCGATCTCACGTGAGGGACGCCGCCAACGTCTTGGCCTCGTCGACCATCGCGCGAATAGGAGTCAGCCCGAGCTGCCAGAACTCTGGCTGGCTGACATCAACGCCGATCCGCTGCAGCAGCGTGGCCGGCGCTTCGGCGCCACCGGCGGCGAGCAGGTCGAGATACTTGGGTACGAACGCGCGGCCCTCGCGCTGATACATCTCGTAGAGCGCGAGCACGAGCAACTCGCCGAAGCCGTACGCGTAACAGTAGAACGGCGAGTGGACGAAGTGCGGGATGTACGCCCACCACCAGCGATAGTCATCGGTAAGCTGCACCGCGTCGCCGTACACCGCGGCGTTGGCCTGCAACCACAGCTCGCCAATTCGGGGGGCGGCCAACTCGCCTTCGCTGCGCCGTGCGGCATGGAGGTGCTGCTCGAAACGCGTCAACGCGATCTGCCGGAACACGGTGGCAAATGTGTCTTCGATCTTGCCGCACAGCAACGCCAGCCGTGCCTTCGGATCTCGCTCGTGGCGGCGCAGGCGATCGAACACCAACATCTCGCCGAACACCGACGCGGTTTCCGCCATCGTGAGCGCGGTGCTGTTCTGGAAGAAGCCGCGCGCGCGCGACAGATACTGATGAACGCCGTGCCCCAACTCGTGCGCAACGGTCATCACATCGCGGGCGCGGCCGGTGTAGTTCACCAACACGTAGGGATGCACGCTCGGCACGGTCGACGCGCTGAACGCGCCGCCGCGCTTCCCATCGCGCGGCTCGGCATCGATCCAGCGGCGTGCGAAGAACTCTTCGGCGATCTCGCTCATCTGCGGCGAGAAGTCGCGGTACGCCTCGAGCACGATGTCGCGGCATGCTGACCAACCCGTGGTGTTGCCTTCGAGGGAGATCGGCGCGTAGCGATCGTAGTCGTACAGCACATCAAGGCCCAGCAGGCGCCGCTTGAGGTGATAGTAGTCGTGGACTACGGCACTGCCGGCTTCCGCCGCGGTCATCAACGCATCAACCGTGGCCGCGTCGATTTCGTTGGCGAGATGCCGCGACTGCATCGGATCGCCGAACGCACGCAGGCGATCGTCGACCGCATGATCCTGCACCAAGGTGTTGAAGATGTACGTGATCACTAAGCTGTTCGCTTGCAAACCGGCCGTCAGCCCGCGCGCGGCCGCTAGGCGCACGCCGCGCCGTGAGTCGTAGAGCATCGCGAGCACGGCGCTCTCGTTCAACGATCGCCGTTGGCCGTCGAGTTCCACCTCGAACTGGAGCGAGGACAGCAGCTCGTCAAACAGCCGCGAGAACGCCCGCCCGCCGGTGTTGGCCTTCTCCTCAAGCAGCTTCTCCTCCACCTCGCTCAGCGTGTGCGGTCGATAGCGCCTCAGATTCGCAAGGTAGTGGCGATAGTGCCCACAAGCGTCCGACTCGATCACGCGGCGCGCCGGCTCGTCGGCCAACGCGATCCATTCCAAATCGAAGAACAGAAGCTGGTTGCTGATCGCGGTGCCGCGCTCCTGCGTCATCGCCACCAGTGCGCCGTGCGCCGGCGGACGAACATCCGCCGCGTGCAGCAATCCGGCGTAGATGCCTGAGCGCGCCGCTTGCTCGGCGATCGATTCCAACTCGGCCATCGCGGTGGCCATCCACTGCGGATCGGGACCACTGGGGACGTTGACGGTACCGCGGTACTTCTCCGCGAACGCGGCGGCTCGCTGACTAGCGCGATCGAGATCGGCGCGCAGGGCGGGATCGTCGGGCGAGCGGTACAAATCTCCCAGGTCCCAGGTCACACCGGTCGCGTGCAAGTCGTCAGCGCTCATAGGCGGGCAGCTTACCGAGAAGTCCGGCTCGCGCAAGCGTGCGCGCGACTACGTGTTGGCCTGGCCGTCGAAGCTCTCGGAAGCCGGTTCAGGTACGACCTCGTACACGCTCACCGGATGCTCGAAACCCTTCACTTGGATCTGGCCCTTCGGGACGCAGGCGATCTCGTCCTCGACGAGCATGTAGGTTGAATGGCTGAGCAGGATGCGGCCCGGCTCGCAGTGGGCCTGCAGCCGGGCCGCGAGATTCACCTGTCTCCCGATCGCGGTGTAGTCCATGCGGTCGTTCGAACCGAAGTTGCCGATGGTGGCTTGGCCCGTGTTGATGCCGATACGGACCTCGACGTCGCGCTCGACGCCGTCGTGGTGCCACTTCTGCCGCAGCGCCACCAACCGCTGCTGCATCTCGGCCGCCATGCGAACCGCGCGCACCGCTTGGTCGCGGTCGGTCGTTGTGGCGGGCGCACCGAACAGGATCATGATGGCGTCGCCGACGAACTTGTCGATCGTGCCGCCGTGGCGATTCGCGATCGCCGACATCTCGGAGAGGTACTCGTTCAACAGCGCGGACAGGTCCTCGGGCTCAAGCCGCTCCGCGATCGGCGTGAAGTCTTTGATGTCGGAAAAAAAGAGGGTGAGCTTGCGCCGCTCGTGCTTCTCCACCTCCTCGTAGTGTCCCGAACGGATCTTGTCCGCGAGTTGGCTCGCAACGTACCGGCTGATCATCTCGTTGGCGCGCGCCAGCTCGTTGGATGTCTGCGACAGCGCAAGGTTCGCGGCTTCGAGGTGCCGTTGCTGGCGCTCGCGGACCGACACCGAGAGTTGCACGAGGAGGAAGACATAGCCCAGAACGCTGAAGACGAACGTGTAGACCCCGATGTACCATCCGGGCGTACGCAGGGCCTCCAGTGTCCGACCATGCATTGCCGGTGCTAGGGGCAGGAGTTCG
>JBGOUW010000294.1:0-6462 GCA_041477755.1 Binatia bacterium | reverse complement strand
GAATACTATCAGCCCCGTGATGGCGACGTCGTCGTTGCGACGCACTCGAAGTGCGGCACCACCTGGATGCAGCGGATCGTCAGCCTCCTCATCTTCCAGTCGCCCGAGCCGTGCCCGGTGATGGAGATCTCGCCCTGGATCGACGCCCGCTTCATGATGCCGGTGGAGTTCATGCGAGACCTCATCGAGGCGCAGTCGCACCGGCGGTTCGTCAAGAGTCACCTTCCGTTCGACGGCCTGCCGTACTTCGAGCAGCTCCGCTACATCCACGTCGCCCGCGACGCCCGCGACGCGTGCATGTCGTTCTTCAATCACTGCTCGGCGTTTACGCCGCTCGCCTATGAGATGCTCGATCAAGCCGCGCCCGAGCTGGGACCTTATCCGCGCTGCCCGGATGACGCGCGCGAATTCTGGCGGCGCTGGTTCACGCGCGGGGTGCTCGCGGGCGCTCAGGACGGCTATCCGGATGTCTCGTTCTTCGATCTCGAGGCGACGTACTGGCACGCGCGGCGCCGCGAGAACCTCCTCCTCGTTCACTACAACGACTTGAAGGCCGATCTCGACGGCGAGATGCGCCGCATCGCCGAGTTCCTCTCGATCGAAACGCCGCGCGACCTGTGGCCGCGCCTCGTCGAAGCAGCGACGTTCGATGTCATGAAGCGCGAGGGTGCAACGCTCCTCGCCCACGCGAACGACATCTTCGAGGGCGGCGCTGACCGATTCTTCTTCAAGGGTTCGAACGGCCGCTGGCGCGACGTGATGACAGCGGACGATCTCGCGCTGTATGAGAAGGCGGCGACGCGCTTCACGCCAGGGCTCGCACGCTGGATCGAGAATGGCCGTCTGGTTGCCGGTGATCCGCGGGCCGCGCCGGATTGATGCACCGGAGCTGCTCGTGTTCAAGACTCCGCCCAACACGCCGCTGCACCTGCCGGCAGCGGCCTTGTGCCACACGCACGGCCTCGCCCCGCGCGCAGCATGGTAGGGCTGCACGCGTGGCCGTAGATGAGCGCCAGGCCGTACGGACCAGCGGGCAGCGACCAACGACGAAGCCTGGGAGGTCGATCTTCCGTGAACGAACTTTGGACGTGGGATCCGACTCTCTTTGACGGTGCGGCCGCCTACTACGAGCGCGGACGGTTGCCGTATGCACCGCGCCTAGCCGAGACGATGGCCGAGGCCCTGGCCCTCGATGGAACCGGCCGTCTGCTTGACGTGGGATGCGGCCCGGGGACGATCGCCCTCCGGCTTGCGCATCTGTTCGATGAAGTCGTCGGTCTCGACGCGGATCCGGATATGCTCATAGAGGGTCAGCGGCTCGCACGGCGACACAACGTCGCGAATGTCCACTGGGTAGCGATGCGAGCTGAAGCGTTGCCGGCTGGTTTGGGGCGGTTCCGAGTGGTTACGTTCGCCGCATCGCTTCATTGGATGGACCGGCCGAGGGTCTTCGCCACCGTTCGGGCCATGCTGGACCCTGGGGGCGCCGTGGTGCACGTCGACAATCCCGGCTACCGGCAAGACGCTCTGGCATCAGAGGGCCAGCGATATCCTGCGCCGCCGGAAGCGCAGATCGTCGACCTCCGGAAATCCTATCTCGGCCCTGATCGCAGAGCTGGGCAAGGCATTCGCAACGCATCTCCAGACGACGAAGACGACGTGTTCCGTGCAACGCGATTCATCGGACCCGAGCGAGTCGTCGTACCCGATAGGAGAGTCCTGGTTCGATCTGTCGACGACATCGTTGCCGAGAAATTCTCTTCGTCTGGGACTGCGCCGCACCTGTTCGGCGAACGCCTGCCCGCGTTCGAGGCCGACCTCCGAACTCTCCTCTTGAACGCTTCGCCGAAGGGTCTGTTCTCTGTCAACTTGTCCGACAATGAACTCAAGGTTTGGCGTCCAGGGACAACGCCCGCCGCAGAGCCATGAACCTCGAGGCTCGGAGGTCCCGGTGCGAGCCGTACAACTCGGCGATGCAAGCCGACCATCACCCGGCGTCACGTCCCCAGCGAAGAGAACGTGGATCATGCCGGGAGCATGGCGGCTGATCGCTCGATCCGTTGGCGGCCGAATCGGGCAGTCTTGAAGCCGTGGAGACCGGAAAGGAGATGGGCATGAGAGTTCAGCCCTTGATCACGGTGCGCGACGTTGAAGCCAGTAGCCGGTGGTATCAGGAACTTCTCGGCTGCGAGAGCGGTCACGGCGGACCCGAGTACGAAATGCTCTTGAAGGACGGGCAGCTGTTGCTTCAGCTTCACCACTGGAATGACCACGAGCACCCCAACATGGGCGACCCGGACGCGGCACCGCACGGCTATGGAGTGCTCTTGTGGTTCGAGACCGCGACGTTCGACGCGGCCGTAGAACGCGCCCGCGCGCTGGGTGCGCACATCATCGAGGAGCCGCGCGTGAATCCCAGCGCCAAACACCGGGAGTGCTGGATGCGCGATCCGGACGGCTACACGATCGTGCTTGCTAGCCCGCCCGGAGATGTAGGGTAGCGGAAGTATGCATGCGGCCTCCTACCGAACCGCAAGGGTGACACATTGCTCACACGAACCATCCAAGACGTGACCGTTGTGCTTCTCGGTCTACTCGCGGGGGCGATGCTTCTCATCGCCGTGGCCTTTGTCGGATACTGGCAGTCGCTCGAACCCGAAGCCTTTCTGGCTTGGTTCGCCACTCATGCGCATCGAATCGGCGGCTTGATGGTGCCCCTGGGTGCCGCGGCGACGGCTGCGGCGATCGTCTCCGCAGGAGTCACCTGGCGCATCGGGGGTTCCGTTCGCGCGTGGGCTCTCACTTCCGCGGTGCTCGCCGTCCTGGTGGTGGTCGTATACTTCGCGGCCCATGCCCCAAGGAACACTGTCTTTGCCGCACGAGGCATTGCACCCGAGAACGTTTCACGCGAGCTCGGTACATGGGCAACTTGGCACTGGGTTCGTGTCGTCCTCGGAGTCGGCGCCTTCTACACGCAGCTCTTGTCGATTCGAGGCACGAGCCGTGCATCGTAGCCCTGTTTCGGGGCGGCAGTCCGCTAGCAAGCCGATCGAGACCGGCGCGAAAGAATCGCGCGGCTCATCGCCGCGCCGTTCGGCGGCCGGTCCAGGAGGTGAGTTTCATGAGTAGAGAAGAACAAGCGCTCAGACTCGCTCGGGCGCTGCTTTGGCTCTCCGCGATCGGTACTGCGGCCTACTCGGCGGCGTATATTGGCGGTTTGCGTCTCAGCCAGGGTGTCCCCGAGTGCGGGCGGCAGCTCCAAGTCGCCCAGCTTCCCTCCAGCTTGTGGACCGCGACCGCTGCCGCGCTTGGAGCGTTGGGCATAGGTCGCAAGCGGCGATGGGGGCTCTTCATGGCGATTGCAGCTGCAAGTGCCGCTTTTTATATCGGCCTTCTCGACATCACCTTCGATGTTCGAAACGACGTGTATCAAATGCCGTGGCCTGATCTTGCACCCGAACTCTTTGCAAACACGGTGTGCACTCTTCTACCTCTGTACGTGTTCATCACGGTTCTGCGAGCGCCAGCTTGGGAGTAGTCAACCGCCGAAGGCCGTCGAACAGGGCGATGGCGCCCGACGCGAAAGCACGCGCGGCTCATCGCCACGACGTTCGACGGATCCCCGACCGAGATGCAGTCGTCGCGGGATGGAGCAACGCTCCACCCCTCAAGAGCCTGGCCACGCCAGCGCGCAGCACCCTGTTGAAGGCGGAGCGGTGCTCCGCCGTTTCGTCGCGCGCTCGGGCTTGTGTTCCCTTCGTGAATCACGTACCGGCGCAGCACGTCCGCGCAACCGGAGGGAGACAAGCCGCTTCCATGATCGTTCTCAAAGCCCTGATTCTCGGCATCGTTGAAGGCATCACTGAATTTCTTCCGATTTCGTCGACTGGTCATCTGATCGTCGCCTCCGACCTGGTGAACTATCCCGCGGCGTCGCGAGCGACGTTTGAGATCTTCATCCAACTCGGCGCGATTCTCGCGGTGGTGTGGCTCTACCACCAACCGCTGCTCGACCTCGTACGGCGCGCCCCATCGGACGCACCGGCGCGCGATCTTCTCGGCAAGGTCGCGCTCGCCTTCCTCCCAGCGGCCGGCGTCGGCTTTCTGTTCCATCACGCCATTGAGGAACATCTCTTCAGTCCGACGGTGGTGGCGATCACGCTGATCGTCGGCGGTGTCATCATCATCGCCCTCGAACGGCGTGCGTGGCACTTCGACGTGCAAGCGATCGAGGCCACTGGCTGGACGCAGGCATTGGGCATTGGCGGGGCGCAAGTGTTGTCACTGATTCCAGGTGTGTCGCGCGCTGGCGCAACTATCATCGGTGGCATGCTCGGGGGCCTGAACCGGCCGGCCGCGACCCAGTTCTCGTTCTACCTCTCGATCCCCACACTATTCGCGGCGAGTCTGTACAGCTTGTTCAAGGCGCGCCACGACCTGGTTGCGAGCGACGGGCTGCCACTCGCCGTCGGCTTTGTCACTTCGTTCATCGCCGCACTGATCGTGGTGCGCGTTTTCATCAACTTCGTGCGCAGCCACGACTTCACCGGCTTCGGCTACTACCGGATCGCAGCCGGGCTGGCGATTCTACTGTTCTTCCGCTGAACCGGCGTCCACGTCCCAACCAAGTTGCTCGGAACCAGCACCGGGTGTAGTCGCTTGGCCAATGAAACCGATTCGCCTCATCGTCAACTCCGACTATCTCTGCCCTTGGTGTTACAACGGGACGGTGCGGGTGCGGCGGTTGCAGGAAGAGTTTGGCGACCGCATTCAGATTGAGTGGCGCAGCTATCTGTTGCGTCCACAGCCGGACCCAAATCGCACGCTGGAGAAGTTCAAAGCCTACACGCGCTCGTGGTTACGTCCGGCGAGCGATCCGGATGGCGGCACGTTCCGCGTGTGGGAGAGCGACGCTGGCCCGCCGTCGCACAGCATCCCGCCGCATCTCGTCGCAAAGGCCGCGGCCACGGTCAGCGACGACGCCTTCCATCGTATTCACGATCGGCTGCTGCACGCGTACTTCGCGGAAAATCGCGACATCACCGACGACGCCACATTGCGAGCCATATGGCGCGAGGCGACGTTGCCCGACGACGCGTTCGCTCGCTCAGCCGACCCGGAGTTGTTGCAGCAGACCATCGATCAACACAACGAAGCCGTCGCGCTCGGCATCGACGGCGTGCCCTGCGTGCGGATGGAAGGCCGCGACGGGTGGATCACCGGCGCGCAGCCGTTGGAGATCTATCGTCGGTGGATCGAACGCAGGTTGCGAGAGCAGGATTAGGTCTCGCAGGCGTGGCGGAAGATGTTGCAACGATTGGTCGACGAACCCTCGAACTCTTTGAACCCTGGGTCCTCGAAGTCCCTTCCCTCACGATCCCTTCGGCAACCCCAGCAGGCGGGTCGCGATGATGTTGAGCTGGATCTCCGACGTCCCACCAGCGATGCTGGCGGCGCGACTCCAGAGGAATGATTGTTGCCAGCGGGCGTGATCGACCCCTTGCGCGCTAGCGTTCATGAGCTGAGCCGCGGGCCCCTGCAGAGCGAGTGCCGTCTCATGGAGATGCTGGGTGAGACGCGAGCGGAACTCTTTCTTGACGCTGGTATCCGCACCCGCGGCCTCGCCGCGAGCCAATCGGGTCATCGTGTCGAGATTGAGCAGCCGCATGATTTCGACGTGGATGTATGCGGTCATCACCTCGTGACGCACCGCCGGGTGCACCGGATGGCCTTGCGCCGAGCGCTGGCGTAGCTGCGCCACCAGCCGATCGACGGCGATTTTTTCTTTGACTTGTTCCTTGAACAGGAAACCCGTGCCGCGTTCATGAGCGAGGGTGTTCATCGCCACCGCCCAGCCGTCATTTTCATTGCCGATCACACGATCACGGGGCACGTAGACCGCATCGAGAAAGACTTCGCTGAATTCGGGGCTGCCGGTCATTTGCCGGACCGGGTGGATCGTGATGCTTGGCGCATGCATATCGACGATGAAGTATGTCAGCCCCTTGTGCTTCGGCGCGTCAGCATCGCTGCGCGCCAGGCAGATCGCCCAGCGTGAGAATTCGGCGTAGCTCGTCCACACTTTCTGACCTGTGAGGCGATACCCGTCGCCGTCCCTCTCCGCTCGGGTCCCCAGCCCGGCGAGATCCGATCCCGCGTCCGGCTCGCTGAAGAGCTGGCACCAGATCTCCTCGGCCGACAAAACTTTGGGTAGAAAGCGCCGCTTCTGCTCTTCGCTGCCGTGCGCGATCAACGTCGGGCCAACATTGTTGATGCCGACCTTGCCGATCATCTCGGGTGCCTGCGCCCGCGCCATCTCTTCGTTGAAGATCGCCTGCTCGACCAATGTCGCGCCACACCCGCCGTATTCCTTTGGCCACGCCAGCCCGCACCATCCGCCGCGATGGAGCTTGGATTGCCAGTCGCGCAGAAAGGCGACCTCCTCTTCATAGCTGCCGAACG
>JBGOUW010000346.1:0-5519 GCA_041477755.1 Binatia bacterium | reverse complement strand
CGCGGTAACCTGGCAGGCGGCGATACAACTGTTGCCGCGGAAGAGGGGCCCATGGTCCCCAGGCTCACGGCCGCCAGGCCCATGCTCTCGCGCGCTTGCCACCGATACGAGCGCCAGCAGCGACAAAGCACTCACCATCACGTACTTTTTGGTCATTGGGTATCTCCTTAGTAACGGGTTACGGTTTACTGGTGCTGCGGGTCCGAGCATCCGCACGGGAGGGGCACGGCACGGCAAATCGGTGCGGTCCATATAAATGGTAAATACACCCATTTTTGTGGTCACGCAAGCCAGGAAACATTTCAGCGCGAAATTGTGTCGAGCGGAGACCGCGCCGGGTTTGACGCTAGTGCCGAGGAGAATTGCGGACGCCGGCGCTGCCAGCGATTACGGACGACGACGCGCAGCGGCGGGCGCAGCGAAGTCGGCGCTCGACTTCGCGGTACGCTCAATCCTAGCGTGCTGATCGATCCGTACTCGCGGTCGGGCAGCGCGTCAGCGCGTAGTGCAGCGCGCTGATCAGTTCGTCGACGGTGACCGCGCGATCGGCGTTGGTGTCGAACGATGGGCACGTAGCCAGCGCCACTTCGCCCAGCGCGATGTCGATCCCCACCACCAGTTCGCTCACCGTCACGTCACTGGTGCCATCGCAGTCGCCCGTGCACGGCAGCGGACTCGGTGTCGGGCTTGGGGTGAAAGGCGGCGGCTCGGTGATGGTCGGCGAGGCCGCCGAGGTCGCTGAACTCGTCGCGGTCGGCGTTACGGAGAACGAGTGAGTCGGCGTGAGCGAGACACTCGCGGTTTGGCTCTGGGTTGCGGTGAACGTGTCAGAAGGCGTGCTGGTTCGAGTCGCAGTGCGAGACGGAGACCGCGTCGTCGTCACCGTCACGGTCGACGAGGCGGTTGGTGACGCGCTCGGCTGAAGCGTCGCGGTACCGGTAGACGAGGGCGTGACCGTGTGCGTCGCAGGCGAGCTCACAGTCGGTGAAGAAGCTGGGTTCGTAGTCGCACTCGCTGTGCCCGTTGGTGTTGTTGTGGGCGAGCGTGTTGGCGTGATCGACACGCTCGCGGTCGAGCTGGGGGTTGCGGTGGGCGTGCTGGTTCGGCTCGCGGTACGAGATCCAGACGGCGTTGCCGTTCGCGTCGGCGTTGGGGACGTGGTCACGCTCGCTATCGCCGTCGGTGTCGTCGAGGGGCTTGCCGACGCTGTTGGTGTCACGCTGCGCGTCCGAGTCTGGCTAGTGGTGGCGCTCGCCGTAGGCATCCGCGTGCTGGCGTCGCTCGGCGATGGGGTTACCGAGCGACTCGCGGTGGCCGTTGTCGATGGCGTCGCGGTGCGCGTCGGCGCGGTTGGACTGGTCGCGGTTGCACTCTCCGTCGCGACCAGTGCAATGCGGCCGATCCGATTGCCGATTTCTTCAGTGAACCAGATCTGTCCATCGCCGCCGATCGTGATGCCCGACGGAAAGCTGCCATTGCTGATTGCGAACTCGCTGATCGTGCCGTCCGGCGTGATGCGTCCGACCTGGCCAGCGTCGAACTCCGTGAACCAGAGATTTCCGTCCGTGCCGCGGGTGAGTCCCGTCGGCGTGCTCAGGGTTGTAGGCAACACAAACTCGGTGATGCTCCCGTTCGGGGAGATGCGCGCGATTTGATCCACGTCCGACTCGGTGAACCAGACGTTGCCGTCGGGTCCGGCCGCAATCCCCGCTGGGTAACTCGCCGCTGTGGAAATCACGAACTCGGCGATCGTGCCGCTCGGCGTGATGCGGCCGATGCGGTTCGCGTCCGACTCCGTGAACCACACATTGCCGTCGGGCCCGGTGGCGATCTCGGACGGGAAGCTCGCTGCCGTAGGGATCAGGAACTCGCCGATCGTACCCGCCGGTGTGATGCGGCCGATGCGGTTGCCGAACGCTTCAGTAAACCACAGATTGCCGTCGGGGCCGGCAGCGATGCCGGTGGGAAAGCTGGACGCGGTTGGAATCGCAAACTCGTTGATGATGCCGCTGGGCGTGATGCGGCCGATGCGGTTGCCGAACACTTCGGTGAACCACAGATTGCCGTCCGCACCGGCCGCGATGTGGTCGGGTACGCGCCCTGACGCCGACAGCACGAACTCGGTCACGTTGCCCGCGAGGGTGATGCGACCGATCTGATTCGCGTCAGATTCGGTAAACCACAGGTTGCCGTCGCTGCCTCCGGCGATGCTGCGGGGTCCGCTGAACGCGGTTGGCAACGGGTATTCGGCGACGACTTGCGCGCGAGCTGGCGCCGCGCGGATGATCAACAGTGAAGCGACCGCGACCAGTGCAAGAGGAATCGCTGGCACCCGAGATGCCAAGCACGAGCGCGGCCGCGGCATCAGTGAGAAGTGCCTAGAGCGGTGCAGGCGGTCGCACGAGCATCATGGTCACGTCGATCGCGCCGGGATGGCGCACGTTGATGGTGCCGTGTCCTTCGACTCGATCGCCAACGTTGATCTCGGCGCAGCGTAGCGGTTGTTGCGCGCCGTTGACGATGACGCCTGTGGACGTTAGGCGCAACCGCGATTGGCCGCTCGTGTCGACGATGAACAGCATGCTCGACTCGCAGTTGACGACCGCGACGGTGCCGTGGAAGCGCAGCGCCTGGATCGGTTGCGGTTGCCCGGGTGGTGGCGGAGCGACCGTGACGGTGACAGCCTCGACGGTATGATCGCTCGCGCGAAGCACACCTTCAATCGCCACGGCGTCGCCGACCTGCAGGTCGCTGCACTGCAACACGTCGCCGTTGCCGCGTACGAAGACCGTGTCGGCGGTCAGACGGACCATGAATTGACGTGACTGCATGCCGCGGTCGTTCACCAACAGCTCGCTGCCCGCGCAGTCGACCAAGGCAACGTGCCCTAGAAAACCCAACTGACGCACCGGACCGACTTCCACGCTCTGGGTGCGGATCACAATATCCGACACCACCGTGGTAGAACCGGCGGGCACCTCGAGCGGCAACGTGGCGTTCACGTCCGGCGCGGTAAAGCGCACGATGATCGCGCCGGAGAACTGACCCGTGAGAACGAAGGTGCCGTCGGTGCTGCTGTCGGTGGCGAGACCCGGCACCTCGTCAATCGCGACGTGAACCGTCGGCAGCGTGGCCGCCGCAGGCGCGTTGACTTCGACGGCGACGATGTTGCCGCTCACGGATGACCCCGACAACCCCGAACCTACCGGACCGCCCTCGGACGAACAGCCGAAAGCAGCGGCGAATAGGATGACCAACAGGCGGATGCGTTTCATCGAGACCTCCGAATGCGACCGGGTGGGCGCGAGGGCTTGTTCTCTTCGCGTGCCTCGGCAGGCGCCGCGGGTTCTTCGAAATAGTAGGTGCCGAGCACTACGCGCGTCCGAGCACCACCCGGTGCCTTGGGATGCCGGTCGCGGTCGTACGAAGCGAGCAGGGTATTGGCGCGCCGAACAAATTCCTCGCCGGCGCGCCGCGCTTCGGCGCGCAGCTCCGCCAGCGCCTCCGCACCAATGTTGTCGTACACCACCTTGCGCTGCAGGTGCGGCGTCTCGGGATGCTCGATGTTGTGGATGATGGTGGCGAAGACTTCGGCCGGATCGGTGCCGAGCAAGGTCAGCTTGCCCTCCGCATCGCCGGCGGGAACGTGGGCCTCGCGCCGCAGTACGACGTCACCGTTCGACAGCAGCTCGACGGCGCCGACGCGCAACAACTCGTCCAGCACCGAGCGCACCGGTACGTCGACAGTGAGATCTCGCACCAAACGCGCAAAGCTCGCGGTGCGTGCCCGGTCGCTGCTGTACGGTAGCGGGTGCGGCCTGCCCGTGGCGTCGGCATAGGGCGGCCCGGTCATCCAGCGGCCGATCACGTGCGTGGTCACGGTGTGCTCGACCTCGACGCTGCGTTCGCCGGTGCGCTCGCGCAGCGCGGGCACCTCCTTGCGGTTCAGGCCGGTCACCAACGTAATGCGGCTGTCAGTCTGCCGTTTGAACGGCAGCGCGAAGTCGTGCTCGGCGACCTCGACAAACACGTGCTTCACGATGCGGTCGAATGCGGGATACGAAACGCCATAGGCAATCAGCTGTCGCACGACCGGCCGCAGCATCCGGCGGATGGCGGTCACAAATTGTTCTTTCAGCGGTGCGGGCAACATGAGCGCTGGTTCGTGCAGATCAATGGCGTCATGGACTTCCTATGGCACTTCGCCCCGCCGAACGGCAACTCGACTCGGCACGCGCGTCGTGCCGCTCGGCGGGGTTGTGAACCTCGCCCAGAGGGGGCGGGCGTGGCTCAGCTACGGTTGACTGCTATTCGGGCACGCCTCCACGCATTCGTAAGCGGTGCGCAAGCAGGCGTGCAAAGCGATCTCATGCGCTTCCACGCAGGCACGCTCGCAGTGCCCGGCTGCCTGCCGCGCCCTGTGGCACGCATCGGAGGACGAATCCGCAGCACACGCGGTGCGCGCGGCCGCCACTAACGGTTGACAGGCCAGATGACAGGCCTCCGTGTCTTTGCGCGCCATACTCCGGCACGCCTGAAAATCGGTGCGGCACTGTCCGACGCACAACGGGTCCTTGCTCTGCACGGTGCCGGGGTGCGGGCAGCTGGCGACGCACGTTTGCCCGTCGCTGCGGCACACCTCGAGCGCGGCAGTCAGGTCGTCGTGGCACGGTTGCACGCAGGTGTGCACGGCATCCTGCGCTGCATGGCACGCGTCGGAGGTCGGATCCGCCGCGCACGCGTCGTGCGCGGCCTGCAGCTCGACGCTGCAGGTCGCCTGGGCGCACATGCGCGCATCATGAATGGCCGCTTGGCGGCACACGTTCGCACTGTGCCGGCAGTCGCTCACACACCCGAGCCGCGCACTCAGCACCCGCCCGCGGGCCGGTGTGGTCAGGGCGAACCCCAGCAGCGACAGCGCACACACCATCAAGAGTTTTTTGGTCATGGTCGATTCTCCTCTCTTTCCTTCGGTCGGAAACTCGCACCCAGCAAGGCAAGCCGCCGCAGCGGGCGGGGCGCGACATACTGTGGGCAATCTCTCCATCCAAATGGGAGATACTCCCATTTTGTATTCGTTGTCAAGCAGGAGTGTTTCGGCACGACGCTCCGGGCGCGACCGGCTGGCGCCGCTGGATCGGGGTTCAACCGGCACGGCGCTCTGTGGTAGAGCCATGCCCGAAGTCTGTGACAAGAGGCGGCGATGACGATGCTGAGCGATGACGAAGTGCAGCGGCTGCGGGCGGAGTTCCCCGTCCTCGA
Source organism: Binatia bacterium (assembly GCA_041477755.1). Lineage (GTDB taxonomy): Bacteria > Desulfobacterota > Binatia > HRBIN30 > JACQVA1 > JACOST01. The sequence continues at coordinate 257 of JBGOUW010000346.1, read as the reverse complement.
ACGCTACGCCTACTTTGCGACCAACGGCCTCGGCCTCTTGTCGCGCCGACTGGCGCAGGCGCTGCACGAGCGCATCGATGACCTGACGCGGAAGGCGATCGTCTCGACGATCTTCCACAACGCGCCGGTGGTGAGCGAAACACGCGGCCGCGTGGCGCGGCTGTTGCGATGCGATTCCGAAGAGATCGCCTTCTGTCGCAACACGTCCGAAGGCCTATTGTGGGTCGCAACCAGCTTGCCGTGGCAGGCGGGCGATG
>JBGOUW010000338.1:0-5644 GCA_041477755.1 Binatia bacterium | reverse complement strand
CCACGAGATCGACGTGGTGCCGCGTCGCCTGCTGGCGTGGCGCGATGGTCCGGCGCGACTGTCGCGCACGCACGCGATGTATGACTTGGCGCGCTTCGCCCCGTGCAAGGCGGCGTTTTTGGCGACGCAGTTTTTGCGCGCGGCTGACACCTACGTGTTGTGGGGCTATGGCGAAACGGCTCGTGCGCTGCGGCGCGCTTTGCTCGTGCACGGGAAGCGACCGGCCTACGTTGTCGAAGTGCATCGCGGCCGAATCGGCAACACGATCCACGGTGCGCCGGTGATCACGCCGTCGGAGCTGCCGCGCATCCCGCGTCTGCCGCTGATCGCATCGGTGGCCGGCGAAACACCGCGCCAGCAGATCCGCGCCGCGATGGCTGCGATGGGGTTCGTCGAGCTCCGCGACTTCATCTGCGCCGCCTGATCAGGCGGCGCTCGCTTGCACGTCGGCGCATCTGGTATGGTCCGCGCCGACAGGAGTCTCGCGATGAAGCTGCCCCAGAACGGAATCCCCAGCGATGCGCTGTTCGCGACCATGCGCGAACGGAAGGCGGCCGATGCCGATTGGCGCGGCGGACGCACGTGGAGCCTCGTCTATCCCGCCGGCGAGGATGTTGATGAGGTCCTGCGCGAGGCCAACAATCTCTACCTGTTCGAGAACGCGCTCAATCCGTTCCGCTTCCCGAGCCTGCGCAAGATGCAAGCGGAGGTGGTCGCCATGACGGCGAATCTCCTCCACGGTGGCGACGACGCGAGCGGCACGATGACCTCCGGCGGGACCGAGAGCATTCTGATGGCGGTGGAGACGGCGCGCGAGCGCGGCCGGGAGGAGAAAGGAATCACCAAACCCGAGATGGTCGTGCCGCACTCGGCGCACCCGGCGTTTGCGAAGGCGGCGAAGTACCTCTGCGTCGAAATGAAGCCCGTGCCGCTGCGCGCGGATCTGCGCGCCGATGTCGCCGCCGCGGCGCAGCTGATCAGCGACAATACCGTGCTGCTGGTGGGATCGGCGCCGAGCTATCCGCACGGGGTCATCGATCCGATTACGGAACTCGCGGCGCTCGCCGCGGCGCGCGACATCACGTTCCACACCGACGCATGTGTCGGGGGATTCTTGTTGCCGTTTCTCGAACGGCTCGGCCATCCGGTGCCGCCGTGGGATTTTCGCGTGCCGGGGGTGACGACGATTTCCGCCGACGTGCACAAGTACGGCTATTGCACCAAGGGCGCGTCGGTGATCGCGCATCGTTCGCAGGCCACGATGCAATACCAGATCTTCATGTATGACGCCTGGCCGGGCGGAGTGTACGGCTCGACCGCGATGGCTGGCACGCGTCCCGCCGCGCCGATCGCGGCCGCGTGGGCGGTGATGAACTATCTCGGCGAAGCCGGCTATCTGCGTCTACAGCGGATCGTGATCGAGACGGCGCAACAACTGCGCGCAGGTATCGCCGCGATTCCGGGGCTGCACATCTGGGGCGATCCCGATGCCAGCTTGCTGGCGTTCGGTTCCGAATCGTTCGATGTCGCCGCGGTCGGTGACGCGATGGATGACAAGGGTTGGCACCTCGACCGCCAGAACAATCCCGCTGCGCTGCATCTCATGGTGACGCCGAATCACGCCAAGGTCGTCGCGCAGTTTCTCGCCGATCTGCGCGACGCCGTCGCGCTCCATGGCACGTCACGCGGCGTGCAAGCGCGCTACAGCTAACCTCGGAGCGAAAATAATGGAACCGCCGATAGACGCCGATGTCCCCCGATCCGAGCTTTCTGTAAAAGCCGGAGAGATTGGTCAACCTCATCGAAATGGATTTCGTGATCAGGCGATGAGCTACGTCGAATTCCGCCTCTGCATTCATCGGCGTACCTCGGCGGTTACCTCTCCTTTTTCGAATTGAGGCTTGCGACAGTCGCTACGCGATATGCGATAAGCCACCCATGAGTATCAAAGCCGTCCTGTTCGATTTCGGCGGTACGCTCTATGACTATGCGACGCTGGTGGATGCGGAGCGCGAAAGCCTGCTGGAGTTGGCGCGCTGGGCCGGCATCGAAGCCGAACCACGCGCGATCCAGCTCGCTCATCGCGACGCGATGCGCCGCGTCTTCCGCCAGTACTTGACCCGCCGCTTCTATCTCCATCGCGACCTGTTTCGCGATGCGGTCGTCGCCATGCTGAAGGAACTCGGTGCGCACGTCGACGACGAGCAGATTGAGCGCTATCGCGAGCGGCAGTGGCAGCGACACGCACGCGACTTCGCTTTGCGTGAAGGGGTGGCGGAAACGCTGCAGGCGCTGCGCCAGCGCGGGCTTCACCTCGGCATTGTCAGCAACATCGATGACGACCAGCTCGTACATCTGATGGCGCTCAGCGAACTGGAACCGTACTTCGACTCGATCCTTTCGAGCGAGCAGGCACAGTCGTGCAAGCCCGATCCCGACATTTTTGCCGAGGCCCTGCGCCGCGCGGGTTGCCGTCCCGATGAGGTGCTGTTCGTCGGTGACACGCTGATGCAAGACATCGCCGGCGCGAATCAAGCTGGCCTGCGGTCGGTGCTGATCTGGCACCGTACGGACCGCGACCCGCCGGACGGCGGTCAACGTCCGCACCACGTCATCCGCCGTATCCCGGAACTGCTGGAGTTGGTGTAGAGAACGGGCGCGTTGGATCCGAGGCAACCGTCGCTCCATAGAACGGAACTCGTAGGGGCCGGGTTACCCGGCTTGGCCAGAGGAACGGAACGTGTAGGGGCCGGGTTACCCGGCCCTCCCCAGACGCCACGCCATAAGATGTCCCTTCGCGTCGCTCATTTCCGCCAGCCGCTTCGACTACGCGACTACGACTACTCGCAGCCCGGTGCGTACTTCGTCACGACCTGTGCGCGTAGCGGCTTGCCGTTGTTCGGTGTGGTCGACGGTTCCGATGTTCGCTTGACGGCGCAGGGGCAGATCGTCGCAGAGACGTGGCGAGCGCTACCGGAGCACTTTCCGAGTGTTCAGCTTGACGAGTCGGTCACTATGCCGAATCACTTCCATGGCGTCGTGTTGATTGAGAATGTCGGCGGGGCGGGGGAACCCCGCCCCTACAGCGGCAAGACGTTGCAGCGAAGCCCGAACCTTGGCACTGTCGTCGGCTACTTCAAGTACGAGTCGACGAAGCGGATCAATCACGTAGGAGGGACACCTGGTACGCCGGTGTGGCAGCGCGGCTACTACGAACACGTCGTGCGAGACGAGGCATCGTTGCAGCGGGTTCGCCAGTACATTCTCGCGAACCCACAACGCTGGAGCCTGGATTGCGAGAACCCTGCTCGCAATGGTGACGACGACTTCGATCGATGGTTGGCCAGCTTTGAACAATCGAAATAGAGATGCCGCCGTGTGTGACCTTGATGTGACATTCCATCGGGAACCAAACCCAACGTAAACCAGCACGGCGAGCCGGCCACACTAGTGTCGTGTCTCGTAAATCTCCGCACCGCAGGCAAGGATGAAGCGCGGGGCAGCAAAGGTTCCCTCTCCCTCTGGGAGAGGGTTAGGGTGAGGGCAGTCACGCACCGCCGTTACTCACTTGGCCCTCACCCCCGCCCTCTCCCAGAGGGAGAGGGTGCCGGAACGCCCACTCGATCGACTTGCACGACCCGACGGTACTGCGACTTGCGAGACATGACACTAGCAGGCACGCCGATTTCCCCGCGCCATCGCCAATGGAATGAGCGATCACGACCCAACGCCGGTTTGGTCCGCTCGCTGTGCGGACCATCTTTTGTCACATCAAGGTTGACTCTTCCGTTCGTGTGCCTTACGCGGTCGTTGTGCCGCTCATCGAAGATCCGAACAACGACCTGCGAAGCGCACTACGCCGGCTCGAAGATCGCGAGGCGATTCGCGAGCTCCACAACCAGTACTGCTTCATCCAGGACCGCGGACACAGCAGCCACGCCGAGAGCGACGTGCAGGCGTTTCTCGCCCTGTGCGCGCCCGAGATCGTGTGGGACAACAGTCCCGACGGCTCGCGGGCACACCGCGGGCGCCAGGCGGTGGCGGCGTATCTGCGACAGTTGTGGGCGCGCTTCGATAGCTGCATGCACTTCGTTCACAATCTCTCGATCACGTTCGACTCGGATGATCGCGCCCGCGGCCGGTCCAGTTTCGACGCCGTGGGCGACATCAATGGCGAGGCGTTCGTCGCGGCTGGGTACTATGAAGACGAATACGTTCGCACCGAGGCGAGCTGGCACTTTCTTCTCCACCGCGAAGTGCCGTTCTTCTTCGTGAAGACGGAAGACGGTTGGGCAGGTCCCAAACCACGCATCATGTCTGGGTGGGCGACGCGCAAGACCTCGGGGCGAAATCGATGAGAGCCGATGTGGGTCCGGACTTCTCAAACGTGCGACAGCGATCGTATGTCGACGCCTCTATTCCTGGAATTGGCTTTGAACGAGGCATGGTCGAGCAGACCTCCCTGGTTGCGAGCGCATTGGCGATTTTCTTGCTCCGTTTGAGAGTCAGTTGAGGCCGCGCATGGCGTGGAAGCCGATTGCCAAGGGAGCCGCGCAGGGGAAAGTCACGCCCAATCTCGTCGACTACGAACGCACGTGCGCCGAATTTTCGTGGGCTGTGGCGCGTCGGCAGATCGATGGGCTTCCCGGAGGCAGCGGGCTCAACATCGCGCACGAAGCGGTTAATCGTCACGCCGCGAGTTCGCGTGCGACCCATCTCGCGTTGCGGTGGCTCGGCAAGCAAGGTGGCATCCGTGACTTCACTTACGGCGAGCTCTGCGCCGCGAGCAATCGCTTCGCCAACGTGCTGTGCCGCCTCGGCGTCGGCGCCGGCGACCGTGTGTTCGTCCTCGCAGGACGGATTCCGGAGCTGTACGTCGCGGCGCTCGGGACGTGGAAGAACCGCTGCGTCTTGTGTCCGCTGTTCTCCGCCTTCGGTCCTGAGCCGATTCGGCAACGGCTTGCGATCGGCGAAGGCAAAGTGTTGATCACCACTGATGCGCTTTTCGCACGGCGCAAAATCAACGAGCTGCGCCCGTCATTGCCACACTTGCAGCATGTCCTCGTCATCGGAAACGCGCCGACCGGCACCGACGACTTCCACGCGCTGATGGATGACGCCAGCGACCAATTCGAGATTCCACCAACGGATCCCCAAGACATGGCGCTCCTGCATTTCACCAGCGGCACCACCGGTAAACCGAAGGGCGCGATCCACGTGCATGAGGCGGTCGTCGCCCACCACGTCACCGGGACCTACGCGCTTGACCTTCATCCGGAAGATGTCTTCTGGTGCACGGCCGACCCGGGTTGGGTGACCGGGACGTCGTACGGGATCATCTCGCCGCTCACCCATTGCATCAGCAGCATCATCGACGAAGCCGACTTCGACGCCGAACGCTGGTACGCGATCATCCAAGCCCACAGGGTTTCCGTCTGGTACACGGCCCCGACGGCGGTGCGCATGATGATGAAAGTGGGTACCGAGGTGATCCGCAAATATGACCTGAGCAGTCTACGGTTCATCGCCAGTGTCGGCGAGCCGCTCAATCCCGAAGCGGTGGTCTGGGGCCAAGAGGCCTTCGGGCTGCCAATTCATGACAATTGGTGGCAGACCGAGACCGGCGGCATCATGATCGCCAATT
>JBGOUW010000364.1:0-5274 GCA_041477755.1 Binatia bacterium | reverse complement strand
GTCGTTGAATTGCGCGCCGGCATCGGAGAACGGAATCGTGCGCAGCGTCAGACTGCCATCGCCCAAGAGCCGGTCGATGGTGCCCGGCGGATCGAGGCGGACGGCGAAGACGTTGTCGGAGTTTGGCCGGGCGAGAAAAATCTCCGACGCCGTGGCATCGGTCACGACCAGCGGGAGGTTGATGGTGGCCTCGATGTTGTCGCTAATCCCGTAGCTGGCGGCGAGGTTGATCAGCCCGACCTGGGCGCTCGCCTGCAATCCGAAGCGGGTGCGCAGCGGCTCGCCGCCCGTCACCGGCCCATCGACGCGGTAGTCGATGGGGCCGAGCCGATCCGCGAGTTCGAAGTACGACGTCGCCAGCCGCACGCTGACGTTGCCTTTCCCGATGGTCTCGGCGGTGCGGAATGACGTCGGGCCGAGTTGCTCGCTGCGCACCAATGTGTCGAGCGCCGGATCGAACGTGTAGGTGAACGACTGCCCCGACGTCGGCGGCAGCGACGAGATGCCCTGCTGCACCGCAAGCACGATCATTTGCTTCGCGGCATTGGCGCGGTCTTGCACGCCGAACTGATTGTCCTGCGCCTCGGCACTAGAGGATGCGGCCGCGGCAGCAACCAACGCCGCGAGCACCACCGCGACGGGTGGGTGGCCCTCTTTCCGCACAGTGTGCCTCGCGTCCGCTATCAAGGTGATCCGCAGCAACGGCGGCTCTTATGGCATCGATACGCGCCGAGGGGCAACCGCAATCAACACCGCGTGCAGACGGGCAGCCGTGACCGTGACGGCTGCCTCAGGAGTCGAGTACCAGAGCGTTCTCTCCTTCGCGGGCGGCGGCGGCCAACAGTGCCGCCTTGACCTTGCCGGCGCCAGAGATTCCAACACCCCGGCTCCGCGCGCTCAATTGGCGCGAATCGCCGTCCCGGAGACTTCCGAACAATGCAGGGTCCCAACCCCCGCCCAGACCCAGCTGCTCTTGATTGACGTGTCAATCAACGCCGTTGCGTGTAGTCGCTGGATCGCCGCTGTGTAGGCGCGTTCCGTGCGGTTCAAGCCCAGGATCGGAATCTGATTGAAGAGCAAGAAGTCACACGCCTCGGCGTGGGTTGGCCCAAGAACGTCATAGGCGGCCGGCGGTGCTGGACCAACCAGTGCGGTGCAACCGGATAGCGCGAAGAGCGCAAGGGCAACGACCACGCGGCTCATCGGTGCACGATTTCGGTGCCAGACACGGTCGTGCACACCACGCATCCAAAGACGAAAGGCACGACCCATTCGGTCACGCTCACGTCGATCAGTTGGCCGTCCATCGGGTCGACCGCGTTGCGCGCGGCTCGATCGATCCGGCTATTTGTCCTCATTGGAATTGTGGGGAAGATCCACCCCAGCAAGACGCCACAACCCGTGCCGCTGGCCGGTCCTATCACCTCGAAATGTTCCGGCGGTTTCTGCGCAACAAGAACCCGGCGAGACGTGCAGGCATTCGCAAGGACGGACAAGATGCAACCAACGACCAACAGGCGCTTGGGTGAAGGCATGGCGTGCAGCTTGTCTTATCAGAGTCGCCCGAAGAGGGGGAAAATTTGTTGTGAAGGTCATCTTGATGGGCGCCGCTCCAGAAACTCTAGCGCCGTAGCCGTCGGGGATGTACCGGCGGGCCTGGGCAAAGATGCCATAGTGTCAGCGCCACGTGATGTGGCAGAGGCCAGCAGCAACGTTAGGGAGAAAAGTGTCACGGTCGGTGGCGCACCTTTGCGAGCGGTCACGCGCTCCTTACTCCACTTCTGCTAGAGTGCCTTGACTGCGGAACGGGCCCAGAAGGATGATGTCATCGAAAAGGGGGCGAGTTGACGATGCAGACTGCTAAACATGCGACCATCAACACAACGTGGGTTGCTGCGATGCTCATTCTAGTAGGCTCTTCGCCTGTGTTCTCCGGGGAAGAAGGGAAAGCGCGGCGTCCAAAAGTCGCCTCGGCGACTCCGACCACAAGCGGCTCTGGAAAGACCGAACGGCCGCCGAGCTTTGTGCTCGTGTCGAGCAAGCACGGAGAGGAGCGCCTGCAAGCGGAGTGCGAACCAAAGGGCCGGAAAACTGTCAGCTGCAAGTTCGTCGACGTAACTATTGTGGGGCCGGACTCGAAGAAGATTGCAGGGGAAGAAGAGAAAACAAAGGCAGAGCTGGCGGCGCTGGAGAAGGACCCCGACAAACTTACCGCTCAGGAGCGGGAGTGCGAACGAACCAAACTGGCGCAGAAAGAGAAGGGCGAGCATAGTCCCCAGGAGCAGATGGAGCAGAGAATTCGAGAAATCGAAGCTGGGCCAAAGGAAAGCGATTTCATGCGGGAACTTGCCCGCCCCGCTGATGCGTGCAGCATCGCGGACCAGCAGCACATGACCGCGGTCCTCTTTGACCATGAAAGGCGAACGTGCACGCTACTGGTGAACACCTTTTCTCTGGAGTTCACGAGAATTGGTCCGCGACGATGGCTGAGCGACCCAGGCCCGCAGGGTGCCTGCAACTTGGTCAGGGTGTACGAGCTCACAGGTGGGGAGCAGAAGAGCGAAGCGCTCTGGACTCTCTCGGAGAAAACGATCACGGTGGGCGAGACGAAGTCCTTCTTGTGCAAGGGCATGGACAAGGAAGCTGGCCAACAGGAAACGTGGAGTTGGCAAAACCCCGACGAGTTTGAACTGCCATGCGAGTTCGTCGACTACACGAAGTCGGTGTTTCTGATCAACTAGAAGACTACGATCTCCGAATGTCTGAGCCTGCTGGATTCTGAGATCAAACCGCACTAACGCGCGATTCCCACTTTCATCGCCCTGCATTCGTCGCCATACTTTCATGAGGATGAAGGGCAGGGTCTCATGGACTTGATCGAACACGAGAAGGTCGACTATTTGCGGTCAATAGGCTTTCACATCCCCCACGACCGCGATGCATGGATCAAGTGCGACAACGATCGTACCCCGTTGTTAGATGCCATGGATGTGCAAACCCACGACTTCGACTGGCTAAAGGGACAAGCGGCTCGCCTTGGCGCGATCCCCTTGCCGCAGCACTAGCCGCCGATCACGTCGATGCCGGCCAGCCACAGGCCGGGCAGCCTAGAAAGTTGCGGCGTCGGGATGCGCTCAGATCTGCCGCTCAATATCGGGCCGCTCGCCGGGTTGCTGCCGTTTGCGGCCGACGCCAAGTAGCGCCAGCAGACGTTGCGCGCCACGCGCGAGTCGGGACGGTTGCTCCGTGGCTTGGCTGATGCCCTCGGGTAGTGGCTTGAGGTTGGCGGCGGCGATCGATAGCGGCAGATGCGGGAAGGCGTGCGGTTGTGTCGCCTGAATGAACTGGGGGTCGATCTGCGAAATCTTAGTGGTGAGGAATGCCACCTGCGCCCTCTGCAGGCGAGTCGCCTCGTTGGGCAATCGACCGGTGCGTGCAGGTAGGCTGCCGCGCGTGGGCGGAGCGGTGGCGGCAGCCGGTGGTTTGTTGGCAGCCGCAGCGACAGGCGGTGTGATGTCGGGCTGCTCGGCGTTCGGCAACTCACCCGTGCGCGCCCGCAGCGGTTGCTGCAGCGCGCTTGTCTGCGACTTCGTCGCGGCAATCGACGCCGGCTTGATGACCGGCTCTTCTCGCACCGCATCGAGCTGACGCTGTAGAGCCTCCACTGTCGTGCGCAATTCGTCTTCGCGACGTCGGGCGGCCACGATGATGCGCTCGGTCTCTTCTGCATAGCGCTGTTCGCGTGGGGACACTTGGTCGCGTGCTTTGGCCAAGAGGGTTTCGCGCTCGCGCAGCTCAGCCGCCTGCGTCGTAACCCGCGCGGTCAGGTCGCGCGCGGCGGCTTCGCGGGCGATGACCCGTTCTTCAAACGCGTGGAGCCGGGCCTCGGTCTTCTCGAACACAGTCCGGTTCTGGGACAACTTGTTGCGGACCGTCTCCAGGGCGTTCTTGGTCGCCGCGTACTGCTGCGTCATCTCCGCGAGTTGCCCGTCGCGCTCGTGCAGCTCCCCTTCTCGCGCCGCGAGGCGCACCGTCAGATCGAGCCCCGCGGCCTCACCGGCGGCGACCTGCTCTGCCAACGTGTGCAGCCGCGCGTGTGCGTCCGCGGTCATATCCCGCGTGCCGGCGAGCTCGCGCTGGGTGGCGATGAGTTGCTGCCTAACGGTCTCGCAGTTGTGCTCGAGCGCGTCGCGTTCACTGATGAGGTGGCGGACTTGGTCATCGCGCGCGGTCGCCTGCTCGCGGGCGGCCATCGTCTGTGCCCGCTCCGCTGCTAGCTCCTGTTCCCATCGCGCATGCGCCGCTTGCCACCCGGCCTGGCGCTCCGCCGCGGTCGCTCGCGAAGCGCGCGATTCCTCCGCCTCGGCGGCCCGCAAGTGCTCCGTTTCTGCGATGAGGGCGTGGCGCGCGTCGAGTTCCGCTTCCAGCAGCGTGACGCGATCCGCCAGCTCCTGGCTGGCCGCCTCGCGGGTTGTGGACTGCTCGGTGAGTAGGTCGATCTCACCTCGCGCGGCGGCCAGCTCCGCCTGTCCCAACGTCAGTTGGCTCTGCGCCGTCGTCAGTTGCTGCTTGAGGGCATGGCGCCGCTGCTCCGTCGCCTGCCGCTCGACGGCGAGTTGCTGGACGCGATTGTTGAGGCCTTCAAGCTGCGCGTGCGCGGCATCCAGCCGGGCGCTGAGCTCGCCGCCCGCGGCGTCGCGCGCGCTGAGCTGAGCCTCCAGCTCGCGGATTTGCTCGGAGGCGGTCTCGAATGCGGCAATTCGAAGCGCCAACTCGTTGCGCGTTGTCTCGACGTCTCGTTCGGCCTCCGCGCGCTGTTGCGCTCCGGCGCTACGCTCGGCGTCGAGGCTGCGAAGACGGTCGCTGAGGGCAACGGCACCGGCGCCTTCCGCTTCCAGGGCGCGCGTGACCTCGTCGCGCGCCCTCACCAGCTCGGCCTCGCGCTGAATGGCCGTATCGCGCCAGCTCCTGAATGCCTCCGCCTCCGCCGCGCGCGTCGTGTCGATCTCGGCGATGCGGCCGTCACGTTCGCTCAACTCAACCCGTAGCGCGGCTAGACGATCGCCCAGCTCGCGCCCGGAAGCCTCGCGTGTGCCGAGCTGCTCTTCGACCAATCGCAACTGCGCCTGCGTCCGTTCGGCGGCTGCCTGCTTCTCGGCGAGCAGACCGCGCGCCGCGATCAGCTCCCGTGTCAGGGCTGCCCCGCCGGCGTCCGCGGCGTCACGATCTGCGGCGAGGTCGCGGAGCTGATCGACGATCGCTGCGCTCCGCGCT
>JBGOUW010000242.1:0-7417 GCA_041477755.1 Binatia bacterium | reverse complement strand
TCGCGCGCTATCGCTGGTGGTGTGCACGCCGAACATGCACAAGGTCCACCACTCGCGCCTGGTGAGCGAGTCGGATACGAACTACGGAAACATCTTCTCGCTGTTCGACCGCGTACTCGGGACCTTTACGCCGCCTTCACCGGCCCGCTCCGTCGACTATGGCCTCGAGGGATACGACGACACCAACTCGCAGCAGTTCGGCGCGCTCCTGCGCCTGCGTTTCCGCGAGCCCGACTCTTCGTCAGCACCCCAGTCGCGGCCGCGGCAGGCAAACCCAATCACTGCTTGACCGCGAGAAGAGGACTACGCATGAAGCGTGGCGCGGAGAAGCTGCAGTTGTGAACCGTCGGCATCCTGTTGCAGACTACTCGAATGCACGAAGTCGTTCGGCGCGTTGCGCCAGAGCCTGGGCTCGTCATTGAGGCGGCATGTGCGCGCCGAGGCGGCTGGCCGGTGCTGACCGACGTCTCATTCCGGATACTACCCGGAGAGATTGTCACGGTGATCGGCCCAAACGGCGCGGGAAAGACTTCGCTCCTCGAAGCCGTCGTCGGAGTGTTGCCGCTGGCCGCGGGGCGCTTGCGGTATCAGGGGCAGCCAATTGGAGGATTCCGCGATCGAGCGCGGGTATTCGCGTTCATGCCGGATGCCGCCGAGCCGCCGGCGGAGGTGCGCGTCGCCGCGTTCATCGAACACGCGCGCCGCAGTGCCGGTTCAACCGGCGCGAGTGATGAGTTGCTTGCCGCGCTGACGCTCACACCCTTGCGGAGGGCGTTGGTAGGCGAGTTGTCGCGTGGCGAAAAGCGCCGCTTGATGTTGTTTGGCACCCTGTGCAGTAGCCGCCCGGTTGTCGTGCTCGACGAACCGCTCGGAGTCTTCGATCCGCTGCAGATGATCGGCATTGTCGATGTGCTGCGAAAGCGCGCTGGCGCAGGTGTGTCCTTCCTGATGAGCATTCATCAAATGGCCGATGCCGAGAAGATCGCCTCGCGGATCGTGCTACTCGACAGTGGGAGACTGATCGCGGTTGGCTCCCTTGCCGACTTGCGGGCACAGATCGCTTCCCCAACAGCGCCGCTCGAAGAAGTGTTCCTGCGGATTCTCCAGACCAAGGTGGCCCATGCTGCGCCGTGAGCTCTCGATCATGTTCCGGGCGCAGGTCACGTGGTTGCAAGCGGCGCTGTCCGCGCTGCTCGTCGGTCACAGTTTCGTCCTCGCAACCGATCTGTACTCCGCTGGCTCCCGCTCCGCCCTTGCGAATCGGTTGATGTCGCGCGAGTTCGATCCACTCCTCGGCATCGTGCGGCCAACCCTCGGTGGTCTGTACTTCGCCATCTCCTTGCTCGGTGCGGTCGTCGCCGTCCGCCCTCTCGCGATCGAAAAAGAACGCCGGACCTTTCACAGCTTGCTCTTACAGACCGCCTCGCCGATGCGCGTCCTCGCGGCACAAGCGGTGGCGGGAGTCATGAGCCTCGGGTTGCAGGCCATCGCTCCCATCGGACTCTTCGGACTCTGGGTGTTGCTCGGCGGCCATCTCGCGATGGGTGAGACGGCGGCGGCGCTGCTTGGCCAGGCGCTGTACGTCATCCTGGTTGCCGCGCTTGCAATGGCCGCCGCCGCTTGGACCAACACCCTGGCGCAGGCCGCGACGGCCACCATCGTCGTCATCGCCGCTTCGTGGGCCATCGATGCATCGGAAGGCTTCGCCGCCCTCGCCTGGCTCGGTCGCGCCCTCGACTGGTCGGTGAGCACGCATCTCACCTCACTGGAACGCGGGACACTATCGCTCGGCGCATGTTTGTGGATGGGCCTCACCACCACCGGAGCATTCGCGATCGCCTATGTGGGCGTCCGCTTCGACGTACCGCGGCGGCGACGGGTGGCCTTATCGATTCTCATTGTGATGCTGACGGCGGGTGCCGGTGTGGTGGCCAACCGCGTCCGCATGGTGTTCGATTGCACCGAGCTCAACCGCGTCTCGCTGCCCCCCGCTGTGATCGCCGGGCTCCGGGAGTTGCCCGGAGCATTGTCTCTGGAGGTCTATCTCGACCGTGATGATGCGCGCCGGCAGCAACTTGAAGGCGACGTGATCGCAAAGCTGCGCTTGGCGCGCTCGGACGTTGAAGTGTGGACCCCGCTGGACGAGCAGAGCGCGCCGGCGGTCGACGCGCGCGATGAGGGATATGGTCGAATCATTGTACGCGTCGGCGATCAGACACGGGTGACCTACTCGACGAGCCGCAAAGAGATCGTAACGCTGCTGTTCGAAGCCGCCGGAAGGCCCGTCCCAGATTGGTCGACCGCCGAATACCCGGGGTACCCGCTGGTGATCGACGGGCAGCGCCGTACGCTGACGCTTCTCATCGCATATCTCGGTCTCCCCGCGGCATGTATCCTGGCAGGCCTATGCTCGACACGGGCTGTGAGAGGGAGGTCATGATTCCTTGCTGGATGATCATCGTGGTCGCCACATTCGTGGGGGCGGGCGCGGCGCGGGCAGAACTGCTGACTACTCCGGCGACACCGCTGGTGGTGAACTTCAATAGTGACGTGCCGGCGGCCCCTCCGACATCGTTCGAGAGCGTCGTCGGCGACTGGTATGTCGCCGAGCTCGCCGGCGAACGCGGACTCCTCGTCGACGGCAGCAAGTGGCGTCAAGGCGTGCCGTCGGCGAATCTGGCCGATCAGGCACGACGCCTGTATGGCGAGCGCTACGCCGAGTTTCTCGATGGCGTGAAGTCCTACGCCTACTTCCCGCTCGCGGTGTGGCAGGGCGATTGTTCGGGCGACAACCTGACCGTGTCGGTGCGGTTCTATCCGCAGGACGGCCGCATCGATCAGGGAGCCGGGATTGCTTGGGGCATCGCGCCCGACGGCTCGTACTTCGGTGCGCGGGCGAACGCCCTTGAAGACAACCTGCTCTTCTTCCGGGTCGTGCGGGGGAAACGAAGCATCATCGACACGGTGCGGGGCGTCAGCACACCCACGCGCACGTGGCACACGCTGAAAGTCAGATTGCGCGGGCGCAGTCTCGCTGTCGACGTCGATGGGCAGGAACGACTCCGGCGCGACACTGATACCCAGCCGACGGGACGGTGCGGCCTTTGGTCGAAGGCGGACTCACAGGTACTGTTCGACGATTTCACCGTTGGGCGAGATGCGCAGTAGGAATTCCTCTGGAGGTGTGTCGCATGCGTTGGATCACGCGAGAGTTCGCCAAAGTCGACCGCATCGCCTGCCCGTGGTTGATCAAGAAATTCGTCGACCCCGATGCGGAGTTTGTATTCCTTCCCTCCGACACAGACTGGAAAGCGATCACCGATGGCATCGTCTACGACGTGCCGGAGTGTGAACTCGGACACCACGGCGCCGAGTGCTCATTCGACGCGATCGTAAAGAAGTACCAGCTCAGCGATCCGGCATTGATGGAACTGGCGAAGATCGTGCGTGCCGCCGATACCGCGGACAAGTCATGGGCGCCTGAGGGCGTGGGCCTGGAGGCAATCGCCGACGGCTTTCGGCGGATCGCGCGAGACGATCACGACAATATGGCGCGACAGTTCGCGGTGTACGACGCCCTCTACGCCTACTGCCAGGCCCGTGTCGCCTCGCGCTGACGGTGGTGGCCAAGGCCACCCCGCCAAACTCAGCACTGCGCTCGTCGGTCATTCCTCCACTGCGGTGTTCCCGCGTGAGTTCAAAGAAATGTTCTGGACGCGGGCGCTTGACACGAAATGCGCGGTAAGGCATTTTGCGCCGCAATGAACGCACGGCGCGCGACTTGTTGTTGCTGTACCAAGGCCTGGGAGGTCTCCCGCGCTTACAGTCGCTCTGCGTTCATTGTCTCGCACTAGTCCCGAACTGAAACGCACGACTTGAAAGGCCTGGGAGGCAATGCCTCCCAGGCCTTTTCGTTTTGATCATCCGAGAGCCATCGGACTCGGACGGTTGCGTCCGAGGCACGGAACCAACGGAGAGTAATCATGTGGAAGTCAGCCATTCTCGCGATCATAACGGCCATCATGGCGGGAACGTCCGCCAGCGCGGGCGATGCAAAATCAGTTGAGTTGCTGAACGTCTCGTACGATCCAACGCGCGAATTGCTGCGCGCCATCGGCGCGGCGTTTAGCTCGACCTACGCCGAAGAGAAGGGCGTGACCGTGACGATCAAGCAGTCCCATGGCGGCTCGGGCGCACAGGCCCGCGCTGTCGTCGACGGGCTTGATGCCGATGTCGTCACGCTCGCGATGTGGCCGGACACCGACGCCATCCGCAAGGTGGGGCTCATCAGCGAGGGCTGGGATCAGCGCTTCCCGAACAATTCCGTCCCATGGACCTCGACGATCGTCTTCGTCGTCCGCAAGGGCAATCCAAAGGGCATCACGGACTGGCCCGACATCGTTGAGCCGGGCATCGAAATCGTCACGCCGAACCCGAAGACCTCCGGCAACGGCAAATTCAGCTTTCTCGCCGCGTGGGGCTCGGTCATCGAGCGCGGCGGCACCGAGCAGGAGGCGAGAGACTTCGTCACCACACTGTACAAGCAAGCCCCGGTGCTTGACTCCGGCGCCCGCGGTTCGACCACAACGTTTGCCCAGAAAAAGATCGGCGACGTCCACCTCACCTGGGAGAACGAAGCGTACCTGGAACTGGCGGAGGCCAGGGGCGAGTTTGACCTCGTCTATCCCCCGATCAGTGTGCTGGCGGAGCCGCCGGTCGCCGTGGTCGACGCCAATGTGAAGCGCAAAGGGACGCGCGAGGCAGCCGAGGCGTATCTGAACTTTCTCTACACCCCCAAAGGTCAAGAGATCATCGCCGAGAACTACTATCGTCCCATCAACGTGGAGGTGCTCAGTCGGCACGCGGGAACGTTCAAGGAGATCAAGCGCTTCCCAATCACGGCGATCGCGAAGGATTGGAACGAAGCCTACAAGAAGTTTTTCGTCGATGGCGCGATCTTCGACAGCATCTACAAGCCGGGGGCGTGAGGCGCGGACCCTACATCAGCCCAGCTGAGAGCGAACCATGATCGACGTCAATCGGCGCGTGTTGCCCGGGTTCAAATTGAGCCTCGGGTACACCCTGTTCTACCTCAGTGCACTCGTGCTGATCCCACTGACGGCGTGCTTCCTCAAGGCGTCAGCATTGACACTGGACGAGTTCTTCGCGGCGGTGTGGACGCCGCGCACGCGTGCCGCCTACGCGCTAACGGTCGGCACATCGTTCATCGCCGCGGCCGTCAACGTCGTGCTCGGCATGCTGGTCGCGTGGGTGCTGGTACGCTACGAGTTTCCGTTCAAGCGCCTCGTCGACGCGCTAGTGGATTTTCCGTTCGCCCTGCCGACCGCCGTTGCTGGCTTGGTATACTCCAGCTTGTACGTGAAGAGCGGTTGGCTGGGCCAATTCCTCGTGCCGCTCGGCATCGAGGGAGCGTACTCGAGATTTGCCATCGTGCTGGTGCTGATCTTCATCGGACTTCCGTTCGTGGTCCGCACGGTGCAGCCGATTCTGGAAGACTTCGAAGCGGAGCTGGAGGAAGCGGCGGCGTGCTTGGGGGCGACGCGAGGACAGACGATCGTGCGCGTGATCGCGCCCACGCTGTTCCCGGCAATCGTGACCGGCTTCGCGCTCGCCTTTGCGCGCGGGCTCGGCGAGTACGGCTCGGTGGTCTTCGTGTCGGGCAACATGCCGTACAAAACCGAGATCGCTCCGGTCTTGATCGTGGCGGCGCTGGAGGAGTTCCGCTACCGCGAGGCCGCAGTGATCGCCATCGTCGTGCTGGCGATCTCACTGACCATGTTGGTGCTCATCAACCTGCTGGAGCGATGGAGCAAGAGAAATGTCGCTTGAACTCACGGTCACGACCACAACGATGGGGCAGCGGCGCGCGCAAGAAGACTCCCGGGCGATCCGTTGGGCATTGATCGCTGCAGCCATGCTGGTGATGGGCGTGCTCGTGGTCATTCCGCTCGTCAACGTATTTTACGAGGCCTTTCGCCGTGGGCCTGGGGTGTACTGGAACAGTTTGTTTGCGGACCCCGACACGACAAGCGCCCTCCTGCTGACGCTGCGCGTGGCTCCGGTGGCGGTTGTGCTCAACGTAGTCTTCGGCGTCAACGCCGCCTGGTTGATCGCGCGCTTCCGCTTTCCCGGCCGCACGTTACTGACCGCCCTGATCGATCTCCCGTTCGCCGTCTCGCCGGTGGTCGCTGGGCTGATCTTCGTGTTGATCTTTGGCCTACAAGGCTATCTCGGGCCGTGGCTGCGCGCGCACGACATCAAGATCATCTTCGCCACCCCCGGGCTCATTCTCGCGACCGCATTCGTGACGTTCCCGTTCGTTGCCCGTGAGCTGATTCCGCTGATGGAGGCGATAGGCGCTGAGGAGGAGACCGCCGCTGTGAGTCTCGGCGCACGGGCGTTGCAGATCTTCCGGCGCGTGACTCTGCCGAACATCAAGTGGGGCCTGCTGTACGGCGTGATCTTGTGCAACGCGCGCGCAATGGGCGAGTTCGGTGCGGTCTATGTGGTCTCCGGCCACATCACGGGCCAGACCGACACCATGCCGCTACGCGTGGAGAAGCTATTCCAGGAGTACAACATGCCGGGAGCCTTCGCCCTAGCCTCCCTGCTGTCGTCGCTGGCGCTGGTGACGCTGGCCGTGAAGACCGCGCTCCAGTGGCAGACCCGCCACGAGGTCGAGAGTCGCTTGCGTGAAAATCTCCCCGACCCAGCAGCGGCGGCGGTTCCGTCGTTCCCCCGTCTGCACCTGGTATCGCAAACGGACTCGGACGAAAATACACCTCGCAGCGAGGACGGCCGCCGCGTGGGGATCTCGGTCAAGAATGTCACGAAGCGCTTCGGTGACTTCGTCGCGCTCAACGACATCAGCCTCGAAGTACCCCATGGGTCTTTGGTGGCGCTACTCGGACCGTCGGGCTCGGGTAAAACCACATTGCTCCGCATCATTGCCGGGCTCGACACGCCGGACGGGGGCGCCATTCACTACGAGGACGAAGACGCGACCCATCGCTCGGCGCGCGATCGCAACGTCGGCTTCGTGTTTCAGCACTACGCATTGTTCCGCCACATGAGCGTGTTTGAAAACGTCGCCTTCGGCTTGCGCGTGCGACGGTGGCCCGAGAATAAGATTCAAGAGCGTGTGCACGAACTGTTGCGCCTCATTCAGCTCGACGATCTCGGACGACAGGCGCCGTCGCAACTCTCTGGCGGTCAACGCCAGCGCATCGCGCTCGCACGTGCCTTGGCTGCGGAGCCCAAGCTGCTGCTGCTCGACGAGCCCTTCGGCGCGCTGGACGCCAAAGTTCGCCAAGAGCTGCGGCAATGGCTGCGCAAGTTGCACGACGAGATCCACGTCACCAGCGTCTTCGTCACGCACGACCAGGAGGAGGCGTTC
>JBGOUW010000211.1:0-8094 GCA_041477755.1 Binatia bacterium | reverse complement strand
GTCGCCGTCGGTGTTTGAGTCGGTGTGCTCGTCGGCGTCGATGTCGGCGTATCGGTCGGGGTCGAAGTTGGCGTATCCGTCGGAGTCGAAGTCGGTGTGTCCGTCGGCGTCGCCGTTGGCGTATCAGTCTGTGTCGAAGTCGGCGTGCCGGTTGGGGTCGCCGTCGGTGTCTGAGTCGGTGTACTCGTCGGCGTCGCCGTCGGCGTATCGGTCGGGGTCGCCGTCGGTGTCTGAGTCGGTGTACTCGTCGGCGTCGCGGTCGGAGTGTCTGTCGGCGTCGATGTCGGCGTATCGGTCGGGGTCGAAGTTGGTGTGTCCGTCGGAGTCGCCGTCGGCGTGTCGGTCGGAGTCGCCGTTGGCGTATCGGTCGGAGTCGAAGTCGGTGTGTCCGTCGGCGTCGAAGTCGGCGTGCTGGTCGGCGTGTCCGTTGGTGTCGCCGTCGGAGTGTCTGTCGGCGTCGATGTCGGCGTATCGGTCGGGGTCGAAGTTGGTGTGTCCGTCGGTGTCGCCGTCGGCGTATCGGTCGGGGTCGCCGTCGGTGTTTGAGTCGGTGTGCTCGTCGGCGTCGATGTCGGCGTATCGGTCGGGGTCGAAGTTGGCGTATCCGTTGGAGTCGAAGTCGGTGTGTCAGTCGGCGTCGATGTTGGAGTATCGGTTGGCGTCGCGGTCGGTGTGTTGGTTGGTGTAGCGGTCGGAGTGTTCGTCGGGGTCGCGGTCGGCGTGCTGGTTGGCGTCGCCGTCGGAGTATCCGTGGACGTTGCCGTTGGCGTGCTCGTAGGCGTCGCTGTCGGCGTCTGGGTTGGGGTGTTGGTCGGTGTGGCCGTCGGCGTTACGGTGGGCGTGCTCGTTGGCGTACGGGTTGAGGTCGAGGTTGGTGTCCGCGTAGGGGTGTTCGTTGGCGTGCGCGATGGGGTCGCGGTTGGCGTTTGAGTTGGCGTTGCGGTGGGCGTGCCGGTTGGGGTGTGGGTGGGCGTCGCGGTTGGTGTCCGGGTTGGAGTGCTGGTCGGGGTCGCGGTTGGCGTTCTGGTCGGCGTAAACGTCGAGGTTGTGGTCGGGGTCCTAGTTGGCGTGACGGTCGGAGTGGCTGTTGCGGTTAATGTCGGGGTTTGGGTAGGCGTCGTGGTAGGGGAGTTCGTTGGTGTTCCGGTGCGTGTCTGAGTCGGTGTCGGTCCTGCTGGCCCGATCGGCGTGGGGGTAAGTGTCCGGGTCGGTGTTGGCGTCGGCGTCGGATAGGTCTGAATGACGCCGAGGCGAAGATCGCCTGCTTTGTTGGAATCGACGGCGACTTTGATGCTGAATATGTTAGCGAGGTTGATTGTCGGCGACAGACTCGCGAACGGAATATCGATGCTTTGGGCTCCGCCAACAGTCATCGTCCGCGTCGCCGACCCAGCGTGGGCACCGCTGTCAACGAGCGTGATCGTGATAGGGCAAGGGACCGAAGATGCATCGGCATACAGGACCGATACTCGGATGCCCGTGGTCGCCGCGAAATTGAGACCGAGGCCACTCCCGCCCGCGTCGTATAGCAGGTCAATCCGCCCGTCGGCTTCGACGGTCGACGCGTACTCCAGCAACCCACTGCTCGGGAACACGCCCGCCGTGACCGAATCGGCCATGGTGGCGATCATCGTCGCCGAGACGGTGAACTTCCGAACGCCACCGACTACACCGGCGAGCACAGGGTCGGAGACCGTGGTCGTGCCCACCGTGGTGCGCACGATGCCCGGGGGCTTCAGGGTTGTAACGGCGCTGGTAAAATCGTCGACGACCGTTGCGGTGAGTTGCCCCGCCCCCAGCACCACGAACAGCGGCATCGCGAGAGCCGGCCATCGACCTCGAATGCGGCAACTCAGCGCGCGTCGTCCGAAACTGCTCACCGTGCGCTCCGGCTCCAATCGCTCGGGATCCCGGAGCGATTGACGCTGCCACCACGATGCGGTCGGTGCGCGTCGCACGCCGCACCGCACGGGGCTGAGTATTCCACCACAGCAACTATCACAGCAGTCTCTCAGCGCTCCGTGGAGGCCGTGGTCGTCTCGAGATGAGGATGGGCTAGTCCGTGGGGTGCGCCGTTCGCGGCCGCGCACATCGACGTACGAATCCGTACGCTGCGGCGAAGCCAATACCGCCTTCCGTGCGATGTGCGCAAGTTTTTCTTCATACACTCCACCATTCAAGCCTACGGCTCCGCAAGGACTGTGCCGTCATGATGCACATCTTTAGGCATGGCACCTGATGCGCCGATTGGCACTGCTTCACCAGGTAGAGACAAAATTTGTTAGTGAGGCGAGCTATGCGGACGCGCATCGGAGGACTGCCCACGCCGACCGTCGCCTTGTGTGTCTCGTCGTGTGCCTCAATGAGACGGAAGTGAGCCAGCGCTACTTCGCGGAAGATCTGATAGACCCTAGTCCGTCGACCCACGGCGCTTCAGATCAATCTTTAGGTCGGTGATCTTCTTGCGGAGCGTGTTGCGGTTGATGCCGAGCATCGTGGCGGCTTTGAGCTGGTTGCCGTTGGCTCGTTCGAGTACCAATTCGATCAACGGCTTTTCGACCCGCCCAAGAATCAGTGGGTACAAATCGGCCAGCTCCACCGTACGGGTTTGGCGAAAGTACTCCGTGAGCTTGAGCCGCACCACTTCTTCGAGAGAGAGATGATCGTGTGGCACCGCGTGCTCGGTGCCGGCAGCAAGGGCGAGATCGCGCGGCATCAATGTAGGGCCGGGTGCCAAGACGGCCGCGCGCACCAACGTGTTCTCTAGCTCGCGCACGTTGCCTGGCCAGTTGTGTTGCGCCAGGATGGCCCGGGCTTCCGGCGAGACGCCGGTGATGCTGGTTCCCAGTTCACGATTGACCTTCTCGACGAAGAACGCGATCAGCTCCGGAATATCGTCGCGTCGCTCGCGCAACGGCGGCACGATGATCGGTACTACTTTGAGGCGAAAATAGAGGTCTTCGCGGAAACGCCCCTGTGCGATAGCCCGCTCCAGGTCTTGATTGGTGGCTGCGATGATGCGGCAATCGACTTTGACCACTTCGCGTCCGCCAACGCGTGTCAGCTCTTTCTCCTGCAGGACACGGAGCAGCTTTGCCTGTAGCTCTAACGGCATGTCGCCCACTTCATCGAGAAACAACGTGCCGCCGCTAGCGATCTCGAACTTGCCGGGCCGTTGTTCGAGCGCGCCGGTGAAGGCGCCGCGTTCATACCCGAACAATTCGCTCTCGAGCAGCTCGCGCGGAATCGCCGAGCAGTTGAGGGCGATGAACGGACCGCTCCAGCGCGACGAGTGGTAGTGTACCGCCTTGGCGATGAGTTCCTTGCCCGTCCCGCTCTCGCCTTGCACCAACACTGTGGCATCGGTCGGGGCGACCCGGCCAATGGTCTTGTAGATGTCGAGCATGGCTGGGGTCTTGCCAATGATCTCGACGCCGAGCTCGAAGCGTCGCCGCATCTCGTTGCCGAGGCGCGCCAGATCGCTCGACATGCGACGCATTTCGAGCGCGCGGTGAACCAATGCGCGTATTTCCTCGATGTCAAACGGCTTGGTGACGTAGTCGAAAGCCCCGCGTTTCATTGCTTCGATCGCGTTCGCCATCGTGTTCTGCGCGGTCATGATAATAATCGGGATGGCCACCGTGCTGGTGCGCGCCTGCGTCAGCAATTCCAATCCATCGAGATCGGGCATCTTGATGTCTACCAACGCCACGTCGACCGGGCCGGCCGTGATTTTCTGCAGTGCGGCCCGACCTTCGGCAACGCACACGACCTCATGGCCGTCGGCGCTCAGCGCCTCCTTGAGAACGAAGCGGATCGATTCTTCGTCGTCTGCAACCAGGATCGTGGTGGTACTCGGTGTTTTCATCGGGCGTGCGTAACTGCCTAGCGAGCCAGGGGCAAGTTTACACTGGCGGCCGCGCCACCGTGCCTTTGATTCTCCAGGCGGAGAGAGCCGCCATGCGCGGCGATGAGGCGCTGGCAGATCGCCAGCCCCAGGCCCGTGCCGCGTGGCTTCGTACTGTAGAAGGGCTCGAACAGCCGTTCACTCGCGCCCGCCGCCAATCCGGGGCCGGTGTCGGTAATTTCGACCCGCAGAAACTTTCCGCTACCGTCACGTTGGCGCAGCAGGTGAAAGTCGGTCTCCATGCGCGTGATAACGGTGAGTGTATGGCTGCTCGCACGCGGTGTGGTGCGCATCGCTTCGACGGCGTTTTTGATCAGATTGAGCAACACCTGGGTGAGCTGCGCCGCATCCCCACGGACGTCGGGTAGACTTGGATCGAACTCCAGCCGCAGCGTCATCCCCGCGGCGTCGAGTTCGGGCTGCACGAGCGCGAGCACATCCTGGATCACCCGGTGGATGTTGAGCCGCACCAGTTCCGGCGGCCGTTGCGCCCCAAGCAGCAGCAGCTCGTCGACCAGCTTGCTGAGCCGGTTGGTCTCGCGCACGATCACGGCGGTGTACTCGCCTAGCTCGGGCCGGTCGGCAAGCTTGAGTGCCAGCAACTGGGCGGCGCCTTTAATACCCCCGAGCGGATTCTTAACTTCGTGGGCGAGGCCGGCCACCAACGTGCCGAGATGCGCCATGTGTTCGATGCGGCGCGCATCTTCTTCTAGTGTGCGCTGGTAGCTGAGGTCGTGAATGGTGAGCACGGTGCCGCCAATGCCACCACTGGCATCCCAGATCGCAGAAATCTGCAGGCGCACTGGCAGCGCGCGCCCCCGCGGCGGACGTAACTCTTCGGTTCGGGCCTGGGTCTGGCCAGTGGCAAAGGTGCGCGCGACCATCTCCGCTATTGCCGGCGTTGCGGCGAACACCTCCGCACACAGATGGCCGAGCACCTGGCGCTGCGAGCGGCCGACAAGCTGCTCAGCGGCGGGATTGAAGAGCGCGATGTGGCCGGCCCCGTCAACGATCACGACCGCATCGCCGATGCTGGCGAGGACCGTCTCCCAGGCCGGAGCCGGACCAGTGACCACGGTATTCGGCTTGCGCCGCGAACGTCTTCTTTGCGCGATGGCCATTGTGCTCCGGTCCTTCTTATGACTGTAACGCGCCGCGTTGACAAGATTGCCGCGCCTGCGTAGCGTCAACGCCGACTTCCACATGACGGCGAGGATGGCAACCATGATTAGCGTGCACGACGCGCTCGCAACCGTGTTGCGCGATATCCCGCGCCTCGAGAGCGAGCGTGTCGGGCTGGCGAGCGCCCGTGGGCGTGTGCTCGCCGAGGCGGTGCGAGCCGGCCGCGACGTGCCGCCGTTTCGCAACTCGGCGATGGACGGCTACGCGGTACGCGCCGGCGATGTCGCAACGGCCGCGCGTGAGGCGCCGGTACGACTGCGAGTGCTCGAAGTCGTCGGTGCGGGCTCGATGCCCACGCGCGCGGTCGACCCTGGTACAGCCACGAAGATCATGACCGGTTCGCCGCTGCCGACCGGCGCCGATGCGGTGGTGCGCGTCGAAGACACCGAAGAGTCCGGTGCCGACGTCCTCGTGCAAGCGCGCGTGGCTCCCGGCACGGCGGTGCGCGAGCCGGGCGAGGACATGCGCGCCGGCGAAACCGTGCTGGATGCCGGGCGGGTCTTGCGTCCCGCCGACATAGGCTTGCTAGCGTCGCTTGGGCTCACGGTCGTGCCGGTCGCCCGCCGCCCGCGGGTGGCGATCTTGACCACCGGCAACGAGTTAGTCGAGCCCGGAGAACCGTTGGGTCCCGGTCAGATCGTGAACAGCAACGCCTACACACTGGCGGCGGCCGTGGAGGACGTTGGCGGCGAACCGATCCGGCTCGCCATCGTGCGCGATCAGCCGGAGCGCATTCGTAGTGCGTTTAGCGATGCGTTCACCGCCGACATGATGCTCTCGACCGGCGGCGTGTCGGTCGGCAGTTTCGACTTTGTGCGCCAGACGCTCACCGAGCTTGGCTATGAGGAGCGCTTCTGGAAAGTGGCGCAGAAGCCGGGCAAGCCGCTCACCTTCGGCCTCCGCCATGGCACGCCGGCGTTTGGATTGCCGGGCAACCCGGTTTCGACGTTGGTCTGCTTCTACCTCTACGTCGTGCCGGCCTTGCGCACGATGATGGGCATGGCGCGCATTCATCTGCCGCACATTGAAGCGACACTCGCGAGCGAGGTCACCACCGCCCCGGGGCTCACTGAATTCGTGCGCTGCGTCGTCACGCGCGTCGGGCCCGCGTATGAGGTGCGGCCGACCGGCTCGCAAAGTTCCGGCGTGCTCCGTTCGCTGTCGGCGGGCGAAGGGTTGTTGATCGCGCCGCCGGAGCAACAGACGATCGCCCGCGGCGCCTCCGTGCGCGTAATCTTGCTCGGGAACGATGGCACCTCGGACGCGGCGCCCTTCTGAAGCGACTTACACGATCGAGGTTGAGGCGGGCGGTGTCTGACTCGGTGCCGATGATCGGTTGGAGCGGAGCGCGTATTGAATGATCAATGTACCCGCGGCGCCTACCGCGGCCGAGATCACCATCAGCATGATTTTCGGTACCTGTACTGCCATCCATAGGAACTTGAACTCCACCGGCAACGGATTCTGGAACGCGAGGATGACCAACAATAATACGACCAACAAGGCGGCGATGACTTTGGCGCGACGCATAGCGGTGTGAGTTTCAGAAAGTTGGCGAAGCGTCAAGCCGCGCGCATAAGGAGGAGCGAATGCGAATTGGGCACGGCTATGACATTCATCGCTTGGTGCCGAACCGCCCGCTGCGACTCGGCGGAGTGACGATTCCACACGACGCGGGCTTGCTCGGTCACTCCGACGGCGACGCGGTGCTGCACGCGGTTGCCGACGCATTGCTGGGGGCCATCGCCGATGGCGACATCGGCCGGCTGTTTCCCGACAGCGACCCACGCTTCAAAGACATCGACAGCACGGAGTTGCTGCGCGAGGTCGTGCGGCGCGTCCATGGGTTTGGCTACGTCCTTGGTAACCTCGATGTTACCCTTCATGCGGAGCGCCCCAAACTCGCCCCGCACATCGACGCGATGCGCAGGCGCCTCGCCGAGTTGCTACTGGTTACGGTCGATCAGGTGAGCGTCAAAGCGAAGACCAACGAAGGCCTCGATACGGTCGGTCGCGGCGAAGCCATCGCCGCGACCGCCGTGGTGTTGTGCAAACCTTCTTCCTAGCTGCCCGCTGCAATCTGCACCGGAATGCCGTTGAGCATGGCATTCCCCGACAGCGGATCGAGTGCGAACTCATCCGCGAGCACGTTGCTGTTCACGCCGGGTTGCTGGGCGGCGACCGATAGCCGCGTCCCGGGCTGATCGTGACCCCATCCGTGCGGCAGACTGACCACGCCGGGCATCATCGCGTCGGTGATTTCGACGGCGACTTCCACTGCTCCGGCGCGTGAGGCTACGCGCGCGCGACCGCCCTCGCGTAGACCGAGTCGCCGCGCGTCGTCGGGATGAACGTGCAGCGTACAGCGCGGCCTTCCGCCGGCGAGCAGCGGCAGGTTGTGCATCCACGAGTTGTTCGAACGGAGATGGCGGCGGCCGATCAACACGAGCCCGTTGTTGGGCGCAGGGGCGGCGAGCCGCGCGGCGAGGCGCGGCACGTCCGCGAGAATCGTCGGCGGTGCCAACTCGATCTTACCCGACGGTGTGCGCAACGATTCGGGGATGCGCGGCTGCAGCGGACCAAGGTCGATACCGTGCGGATGCGCTTCCACCTGCGAGAGAGTGAGACCGTCCGGCGTAGCGCCGAAGCCGTCACCGTATGGCCCCGTCCGTAGCGCCAAATCGACGAGCCGCTCCGGTCCGCGTCGCGGCGCCAGGGCCGCAAGAATCTCATCCACGCCGCGGCCGGCGATGGGGGAGTGCGGATTGCCGACCGCATTTTGGACCTGCGTCGTCGCGACGAAGTCGTCGAGCCCGCTGACGTTCGCATTCGCGCCTTGGCCGGCGATGATGCCGGTGAGGCGGAGCAGCGTCTCCCACTCCGACGGTTGATTGGCGGGCGCGGCGAACACCGGTGGCGAGTAGCGCACGGCGTTGCGGTACGCGAACTGAGTAAACGCGCTGTCGTAGTGACTCTCTTCGAGCGGCGAGCGCCCCGGCAAAAGC
>JBGOUW010000413.1:0-4555 GCA_041477755.1 Binatia bacterium | reverse complement strand
GACTGCGTCCGATCGGATGCAACAGGATCTCGCAATGGACAAGGTGCGTGTGCTGCTGGTCGACGACCACACCGTGGTGCGGCGGGGGCTGCGCAAGATCCTCGAATCAACCCGGGAGATCGAGGTCGTCGGTGAAGTCGGTGACGGCGCCGAGGCGGTCACCGTGACCTCGGCGTTGCACCCCGATGTCGTGCTCATGGACGTGAGCCTACCGGGTCTCAACGGGATCGAGGCGACGCGTCGGATTACCAGCGCAACGCCCGGTACCCAGGTGCTGATGCTCTCGATGCATGCTGACGAGCAGTACGTGCGTCAGAGCATTAGCGCTGGCGCCAAGGGTTATTTGCTCAAGGATACCGACGACGAGGATTTGGTCGAGGCGGTGCTCGCCGTCCGCCGCGGCGAGACGTATTACAGCGGCACGCTCGCGCGCGCAGTGTCGGTGGAAGGTGGCCGTTCCCCCGATGTTCTAAGCCCACGCGAGCGCGAAGTCCTGGCCATGATCTGCTCCGGTCGCACCAATCGTGAAGTTGCCGAGGTCCTGGGGCTCAGCGTCAACACGGTCGAAACCCACCGCAAACACATCATCGATAAACTCGACCTTCACTCCACCGCCGAGCTGGTTCGCTATGCGATCCGGCACGGGATGGTCAGCTAACCCTTTCCCAGTATCCCCTACTGCTGCACCGGACAGGTGATGCATCACCTGTTGTTTGGGGCGAAATGCCCAAATGACGCGATTGTCGGGACCCGAGCGCCGCCGCTATCCTCCAGGCGTCAGGAGGACGACATGGCCAGGACCCGAGGACGAGGTATCGAGTTTCTCAACGTGCTGCCAGAAGACGGCGAGCGCCGCCTGATGCTGGCGGTCCTGATCGACGCGATCCGGTCCTACACGAGCGACCGGCCGACCACCCCCAACATCCGGTCGTATCGCGAGTGGTTACGCGAGCGGGCGTGGTTTGCATCCAACGATCAAGCCGCCCCGTTTGCCTTCGGCAGCATTTGTGAGGCGCTCGGCCTGAATGCGGACTACGTCCGCCGGGTCGTCCTTCGGCCCAGGGACGGACAGCGGCCGGTACGGGTGCGCCGCTACACCGCCCGCACCGAAGAGGTATGGCTACGGCAGCGGCGCGAGTATCAGGCGTCGGCTGCCGTTGGCCAGGCCGTTGCCGGTTGATCATTGCGCCGCCCGCCCCCCCTCCTAGGGCGATGCGCACCTCGTAGGAGCGTCGACTCCCGTCGCGTTCCTACGAGGAAATCTGTTCCAACGCGACGTTGGTAAAACGAAGCAACTCTTCGATGGTCGCCAGCTTGTACGCTCGCTCATAGCAGATGCGGGTGATGCCGGTATTGATCAACACCTTGAAGCAGTGAATGCAGGGTGTGTGAGTGATGTAGATCGACGCGTCGCGGATCGAAACGCCATTCTTCGCCGCTTGCGCGATGGCGTTAATCTCGGCGTGAATGGTGCGGAAGCAGTTCTCCTCGGTGTCACCGCTCGGCGTCTGTGAGCGGTAGATCAAACAGCCCACGTCGAGGCAGTGAGGTAGACCCGCGGGCGAGCCGTTGTAACCGGTGGCGAGAATGCTGCGGTCACGCACGATGACCGCACCCACCTTGGCGCGCGCGCAGGTCGACCGCTCGGCCACTTGCCGGGTGATGGTCATAAAGTACTGGTCCCAACTTGGACGCTCGCTCATAGCGGGATGCCTTTCGCTGCCGTGGTCGGACGCGCCACGATCGGATGGCCGCCGAAGACGAACCGTGGCCCGTGCCGTCGCGGCGATGGCAGGTTGAACGCCACCGGTGTCCTCTCCCCTTCAAATTGTGGCTTCGCCTCGCTGAACCAGAACGGCGCCGGCATGAACGTGAGCACGAACAAGGCGACGGTGAGCCACGCCGCCAAGCGCCGCCGGCCGTCGAGCGGCGTCCACCAATCCATCGTGGGCGGATGATCGAGGCCGAGAAGAGTCACCAGCACTGCCCAGAACAGCCAGCCGGGCCACCCCTGCGTGGACAGGAACAAAACCACAGCCAGAAAGGCCCGCGCCACCCAGCGATGCCGCGGGCCGAACATGGCGTAGGTCACGTGTCCGCCATCGAGTTGTCCGACCGGCAGGAGATTCAGCGACGTGACGAACAGCCCAAACCATCCCGCCATCGCGATCGGATGGAGCTGGATCATCACGTCGTCGGGCAGCACCCCGAGAGTCAACCGGCTGAGCAGCGAGAAAATCACCGATTCGCCCAGCATGTCGCCGCCCGCATTGGCGCCGAGCGGCAGGACCTGCGACATCTTCAACCCCACTACGATTGCCGGAACCGCGATCATGAAGCCCGCCCACGGTCCGGCGGCACCGACATCAAACAGCGCCCGCCGGCTACGCGGTGCCGACTCCATGCGGATGAATGCCCCGAACGTGCCGGCGATGAAAATCGGCGGCGCCGGAATGAAATAGGGCAAACTCGCCCGCACTCCGTGGACGCGCGACAGCATGTAGTGCCCCATCTCGTGAAACAACAGGATCGACATCAACGTGATCGAGAACGGAAAACCGGCGCGTAGGTTGCCGACTGCCGCGAACGGGTCGACGCCCGCTTCGCGCGCCCCCGCCATCGAGGTGGTCACGAAGGTGGCCGCAAACAGGATGACGTGCAGCCACGGCCCGCGCTGTCGACGCACCCGTGGTGTTGGTGGCGCCCAGGTTGGCGCCGGCGCTGTTGCCGGATAGTACTCCTCGACCGCTGGTTGTCTGCGAAATACGCGCATCTGAAATACCGACTCTCCTTCGCTCAGCGCTTCAGCGCGTTGCCGGCACTGTTACTCGCACCGGTGTGCCGCAGCGGGCGCTGAGCCACTGCCGCGCGCTGCCGTCGCGCACCGCGACTTCGAGCTGTCCCCAACTGCCAAGAATCGTCAGCAGCGCTCCCTTCGGAACGCTCGCGTAGGCGGGAACCAGTCCATCAATACGCTCGCGGCGCTCGCGTCCGATGCTAACGGAAAGCGACGCGGGAGAATAGGAAGCCAGTCCTGCGAGGTCATCGGCACCGATGTTGGTGATGAGATTGCCGAAGCGGTCGATATGGATGACCTCCCCCGCGATCTGCGTGCGCGTGCTCCGACACGCCGGCACCGCCAGTTCCACAATCCGATCCACCGCCGGGCCGATCGACCGCAACGGTAGACCTTTCGCCAGATGTGCCGCGATCGGCGCGAACACGTCGCGCCCGTGAAAGGTCTGGCTCACCGGTGCGTGCACGATCCGCCGGGCGACGAGTTGGTCGATGTCCAGTGCATGCGCCCGCCCGCCACCGAGGGCGCGCGCAGCGAGCGACAGGACCCCGTTGTCGGGTCCGACCAACAGGGCCGCCCGCGTGGCGATCACCAGGCCGCGGCGCGAACTGCCAACCCCTGGGTCGATCACCGCGAGATGCACGGTTCCGCGCGGAAAGTACGGCACCGCGCTGCGCAGCAACAGGGCGCCCGCGAGCACGTCTTGCGGATCGAGATCGTGCGCCAGATCGACGAGCTGCGCGCGCGGGTACGCGCCGAGGATGACGCCCTTCATGATGCCGACGAAGGCGTCGCGCATACCGAAGTCGGTGAGCAGTGTAATGATCCCGCTTCGCGCGGAGGAGACGCGTCCGGCCATACGGTCTTGGCGTGTGCCGCAGCGGTGGCGATGAGTCAACCGGCGGCGGATCAGTAGTCATTTTGATCGATCACATCGATGACGAGCGTCGCGGTGTTGTTCGGACTGGGATCTGCCGCCGTTGGATCGCCGGCGGTCGCGGTAAAGCTCGCCGTGCAGCGATGCGGTGCGCGTTCGTTGAAGGTCTTGAACGCCTTGCTCGGTAGCGTGACCATGACCATCGCGGCCTTCGACTCGCCGCCGGCGAGCATTACCATATTCTGCGCACCGGCGGCCGCTGGGTCGAAGTCGGGCGTACTGAGGGTCCCAAGCGGACAATCACCATCGCTGGCGATGAGCTGAATGAGGTGTCCGGGCCGTTCGGGCACCGGTAGGATATCCGCGTTGCGCACGATCACGGCGACGAGGCGTCGCGTCAGGCTGAACCCGTGGGGAATGGTGACGGTAATCGGACGCAGGCGCCGCACCACGCTGTCGTGCGTCGGAGGTGTCGTCAGGCGCCCCACCTTGTTGCCGGCGCGATCGGTGTACCAGAGGTTACCGTCGGGCCCGGCGGTGATGCTCTGGGGCGTGCCGCGAGTGTTCGGCAACGAAAACTCGGTGATCTGATGACTGAACGGCGTGATGCGTCCGATGCTGTGCCCGCTCGACTCGGTGAACCAGAGATTGCCGTCTGGGCCGGTTGTGATCGCCAACGGCCCGCCCGCACTGGGCAACGGAAACTCGCTGATGGCGCCGTTCGGGGCGATCCGCCCGATGCGATGGGTGGTCTGCTCGGTGAACCACAAGCTACCATCAGCCGCCGCCGTGATGCCCTGCGGTCCGTTCGCCGGAGTCGGAAGCGTAAACTCGACCAACGATCCGGCCGGCGTGAGGCGGCCGATTTGATTGCCGTTGCT
>JBGOUW010000386.1:0-4909 GCA_041477755.1 Binatia bacterium | reverse complement strand
CGGCCCCGCCCGCCGCGCGTCCGTGGTGGCGCGGTATCGTGTGGCTTCGCCGCGGCGCGACAGCAATGGCGCAGCCGCCGCTATCTGACGCGACGGGCTTCACCGGCTGGCAGCGCACGTGGCTCGCCGTGCCTGAGGCGAGCAGCTTCGTGGCGCACTCGTGTACGGTCGGACGCTTTCACCTGGGCGACGCGATCGTCGCCGAAATCGTCGATGGACAGCTCGCACTCACCCCGCTCGGCGGCGATACCCCGTTGCTCCGTTACGCCAGCGGCGTGCGCGCGCAGCTCTGCCCTTCACCGTGTGCGTGCGGCGAACCGGGCACAGTGCTGGCACTAGACTGATCGACAGCGAAAGCGAAGACACGCTGACCTATGGACCTCAACCCAACAGCAGAAGAAGAACACTTCCGCGCCACCGTGCACGACTGGCTCGCAGCGAATCTACCCGCCGGCTGGGGCACGCCCGCCTATTGCCAACCCGAAACGCCTGCGGAGCAGGTGGCGTTCGCGCGCGCATGGCAGGGCAAACTCCGCGACGGGGGCTGGGCCGGGATCACGTGGCCGAAGGAGTACGGCGGCCGTGGCGCCAGCGTCATCGAGCAGCTCATATATAATGAAGAGTACGCCCGCCTGCGCGCCCCCGACATCCTGGCCCTCAAGATCGGCCTCAGCCTCGTCGGACCGACCCTCATCCACTGCGGCGCACCGTGGCAGAAGGAACGATTTCTTCCACGCATCCTCGCCGGCGACGAGATCTGGTGCCAGGGATTCTCCGAACCCAACGCCGGCTCTGACCTCGCATCGGTGAAAACGAAGGCCGAGCTGCACGGCGACGAGTTCCACGTCAGCGGCCAGAAAATCTGGACTAGCGTCGCCCAGCACGCCGATTGGTGCATGCTGGTGGTGCGCACCAGCACCGAGGGCGCGAAACACAAGGGGATCAGTTTCCTGCTGGTCGACATGAAGAGTCCCGGCATCACCATTCGGCCGCTGCGCGAAATGACCGGTGAGGCCTGGTTCAACGAAGTGTTCTTCGACGACGTGCGCGTCCCCAAAGCCAACGTCGTCGGTGAAATCAACGGCGGTTGGAACGTGGTGATGACCACGCTCGGTCATGAGCGTGCCGGCACGACACCACACGTCCGCC
Organism: Binatia bacterium; assembly: GCA_041477755.1. Taxonomy (GTDB): domain Bacteria; phylum Desulfobacterota; class Binatia; order HRBIN30; family JACQVA1; genus JACOST01. The sequence goes on along the minus strand of JBGOUW010000386.1, from coordinate 3,760 downwards.
TGCAAGCCGAGCAGCGCCTACTCGCGCGCCTCGCACAGAAGACCCAACGCAACGGCACACGCGCGGCCGACGATCCACTCGTCCGACAGAAGATTGCGCAGTTTGCGATCGAGGCCGCCATCCTGCGCTACACCGCATACCGCAACGTCACCCAGATCCGGCGCACCGGCGTGCCGGGAGCAGAGGGTTCGCTGTTGAAAATCTTCTGGAGTGAATTGGAGCAGCGCCTGAAAGATACGGCGATCGAGATCCTCGGCCCCATCGGCCTACTGCCACGCGGTGAAGCGCGCACGGTCGACGACGGCTTCTGGTTCTACGAGCTGCTGTGGTCGCGTTCCGGCACCATCTACGCCGGCACCTCAGAGGTGCAGCGCAACATCATCGCGCAGCGCGTGCTCGGCCTGCCGCGCTAACTCACACCATGCGGCGGACGTCGTACCGCCGCAGCTTCCAATGCGAAGGAGGATTCACGACCCGGCGTGCTCATCGAGCAGATGCACCCAGCGGAGTTGCCCGCGTACCGAGTTGTACAATCGCCGATCCGCCGTCCAGTACTCGATACGCAAGAGGTCAGCCAAGGCCAAGTAGAAACAGTCGTAGGCCTGGGGTTGCTGAAAATGCGCAGCGAGCTGCCAGGTCCGATCAACCAGTCCGTCCGGAGTTGGAAACGCGATCGGTAGCGCGAGCAGCTGATCCAACGCGACCCGGGCCACGCTCGCCCGTACCGTCTTCCGCGCGACCAATCGCCGCAACACCGAGACACACTCGAAGAGGAGCAACGCTAGGGCGACTGGCTCCGCCCCCTCCGCTGCCAACGATTGCCACAGCGCGTGCGCGTGTGGGCTATCGTCTTCGACGACGACCAGCTTGAGCACCACGCTGGCGTCGATACACACGGGGTGACTCGGCAACGGTTCCCTCCCTCACTTCGCGTAAGGCCTCCAACGTCGAGCCCGCGGCAATCACGGGATGGCGCCGCAACAACCGTTGCGTCTCGGCGAGCCAACGGAGCATGGGGCTACCGACCTCACGATTCGCCGCACCCGCATCGTCAAGCCGCGCGAGGTCGGCCATCGGCACGATCGCAGCTTTGGCGCGGCCCCGCGATTCGATGACGATACGATGCCCGCCGTGCGCCGCATCATTGATGAGACTCGACAAGTTGTCGCGCGCTTCCGCCAATCCAACACGCTTCATCGTGGCACCTCGAAATGCCCGAATCGTACATAAACGCCATCACGATTGCAAGAGCCATTCGCATTCACCTGAGTCTGTTGGTTCAGCCGCTGCGCTCATAGCGCCAGCCACCGTCGAGCATCACCAGGCGGTGGCGCGGACCCGGCGCGGTGGCGTCGCCGCTTTCGTATCCCGCGTCGCCTTCATAGAGCGTGCACGGCCCTTCGGTGACCGTCGCCACGCGAGGAGCGAACGTCGGTGCCGGACCGCGTGCAAACGCCTCCAACGCACCGCGCACGCTGTGGTGTTGGGTGAGAGCGAGAATCGTGACGAACGTCGGCGGCGGCAAGTCGATCTCGCCGACCTTCTGCGCCGCCAGAGCGTCAGCGATACGGAACCAGCGGTGATCGTGGATCTCGGCGCCATCGACTTGCACGTCGTGCCCGCCCGCTTCGGCAGCGAAGAACCAGGTGTCGAACCGCTTCGGCAGCACGTCGGGTGTGATCCAGCGCGACACCAACACCAGTGCGTCGACCGCGATGTCGACCCCGGCTTCTTCGCGGGCCTCGCGCACCGCGCCGTGTCGCGCGGCGGCGATGACGTCGTCACTGCCCGCGGCAGTGTAGTCTTCGCGATCGATGCGGCCGCCGGGGAACACCCACGCCCCACCGTGAAACGCCAGCTGGGCGCTGCGGCGCACCAGCAGCACTTCGCATCCGTCGTCGCTATCGCGGAGCAACACGACGGTGGCGGCGGGGTGAGCAATCGCGGGCGTGCGGTCCGGCATAGAGATGTGTTACTCCGAGCCCTGACCCAAAGGCAAATCACATCCGGAGGACACATGACCTACGAGACTCTCCTCTACGAAACCGACGGCGCGATCGCGACGATCACGCTCAATCGGCCCGAGCGCTTGAACACGATCGTGCCGCCGATGCCTGACGAGATCGAGCAGGCGGTCATCGCCGCGAACCGTGATCGCCACGTGCGCGTGATCATCCTGCGCGGCGCCGGGCGCGCGTTCTGCGCCGGCTTCGATTTCTCCGACGACTTCAGCCACTTCAAAGACCTGCTCGAAACCGACGGTCGCTGGGATCCGGGCAAGGACATGATCGGAGCAACCAGCGCGTTCACCGGACCGGTGCCGAAGTTCATGAGTCTGTGGCGCAGCCCCAAGCCGGTGATCGCGCAGATCCACGGCTGGTGCGTCGGCGGCGGCTCCGACATGGCGCTGTGCGCCGACGTCGTCATCGCGTCGGATGATGCCCAGATCGGCACGCCCTATTCGCGCGTCTGGGGCTGCTACCTGACCGGGATGTGGCTGTATCGCCTGGGACTCACCAAGGCGAAGTGGCTCGCACTGTCTGGCGAAGCGCTGAGCGGGAAGGAAGCCGCGGAAATCGATCTCATCAACAAGGCGGTGCCGTTCGCGCAGTTGGAAGACGAAGTGCGGCGTACCGCCGAACGGCTCGCGCAAATTCCACTGTCGCAGCTCGCGGCAATGAAGCTGATCGTCAATCAGGCGTACGAGAACATGGGCCTGCACGCCACCCAGACCCTCGGGCCGATTCTCGACGGCTTCATGCGCAACACACCCGACGCGCTCCGCTTCGTCGAGGTCGCCGGCAAACAAGGCGTCGGTGCGGCCATCGCCAAGCGCGATGGCCCCTTCGGCGATTACAGCCAAGCACCGAAGACGCGGCAACCCAAGCGCGAGAACGTGATCCGGCCGCGGGCAACCAAGTCGAAGAAGCGCTGACTCCGGCAGTCCCAGTCCTCAGCGTAGGGGCGACGCATGCGTCCCCCGCGCCGGCACAGCGGCCTGCGCCACTAGAACTGACCCTACGGATGAAAGAAGCAGTGCATCGACGGCACCAGCCACATGGTTTCGAACTCCTCGCGCAGCGGGCCGATGCGCGCCGTCCACTCACGGGTCGCCGGATCGTTGCGGCGCGTCGCATACCACTGAGACAGCGCGCGAAAGTCGGGCGCGGCCCATAGCACGATCGCTTCGTCGCTGCGCATGGGCGCGGTGTACGCCCCCATCAACGTGAACCCATGCGCGCGCAGCAACGGCAGCAGCAGCTCGCCGACCGCGGCAAGATATTCCTCGCAGCGCCCCGGCGACAAACGCACGATCGAATGCACGCACACCCACGATTTCAATCCGGTGGCGCGCAGGTGATCCCGCGTCGGCGAGAACGCGGCCGGTTCGAGGATGCGATCGAAACCGCCGCTGCGCCACTGTGTCGCCTTGCTCCACCACGGGGCCAAGTGCGGGTCCTTCTTCTCTGGAAGGAACTGGCGCTCCAGCGTCGCCGCCCAGTGGTCCCAGCCGTCCATCTCCCACAGGTTGACGACGCGCGGCCAGCGGTTCGTGCTGCCGATCACTTTCCATGTCCCCATCAGGCGCGAGATGCCTTCACGCTCCGAATGCTGCGCGCGCTCGCCCACCGTGTCGAGGTACGCCTGCTGCCCGTCGCCAAGGATGTCGATGACTTCGTGGAGGTAGAGCATCGTGATCCACAGTCCAAAGTCCACTGGGCAAAGTCAAGGAGCGCACCTGAGTTTTGCGTTTTGACTT
>JBGOUW010000431.1:0-4410 GCA_041477755.1 Binatia bacterium | reverse complement strand
CAACTCGCCGCGGCTCCGTGCGTGTAAGACGGCCGCGCCATCCAACACTAGCCGGCCACCGTCGTAACTGTAGTCGCCCTCGAACACCGCCCGCGGCCAACCTGGTAACGGCAGCAGAAAGCCTAGTTCGAGTTCAGCCATCGATCTGATCACGAGTCCATTTCGCTTCGCCGCTAAGCGATCGCACTTGATTCAGGACGGGAGCAGCGTCATTGATGCTGTGCATATCGTGACTGCCATATCGTTCTTCTCGAAGATCTGCGATAGCCGGTGCGGCATCCCTGATACGCGACACGAGCTGACAGGAGCAGACGACGCCATGGCCATCCTGCACTGGGCGACCACCCAGGCCCACGGCGCGCTCGGCTACTCGACTACGCTAACGGTGTCGGCCCGGCCGCCATCGCTTTTTGACGGCGGCGCGGCTTCGTTGCGACACACTTCATCGAACCGAGGCCGAAACAGCCAGTGGGCTGGGTCAAATGCGACGCGTTAGACGGCTGTGCGGTGGACTGTTGCGCCGAGCGGCGCGAATCGTCGATCGACTAGTGCCGGGTGCGGTGGCAACAGTCGCATCCGTTTTGGGCGACGTGGCAGACCGGAGTTCGCCTCGCGGCCGCTTCTGGTTGCAGTACGCCGGCACGCGCTTTCAGCTCGATCTAGTTGAGGGGCGCCCCTTCTGGCACCAGACGTTCTCCCGTTGGGCTGTGGGTAGCGAGGTCTACGAGCTGACCATGATCGAGTGTCTGACCCGGTTGGTGCTCCGGACCGAGGCCCCGCGGTTCATCGACATCGGGGCTTTCATGGGTCACTACGCGTGCTACGTCGCGGCACTGACCGGCGATCACAGCGAGGTGTATGCTGTCGAAGGCAACCCTCGCTACTGCGTCGCCATCGAGCGATCGGTGCGGCTCAATGGATTCTCCCAGCTCAAGGTCTACAACGTGGTGCTCTCTGATCGTGAGGAAGTCGCGGGGATCGACGAGTGCGAAGTGCGGTTCAACGCGTCCGGCAAGCATTCCGCGCGCACCACGACGTTGGACGAGTTGTGCCGACAAGAAACCATCCGGCCGGTGATCGCCAAGATCGACGTGCACGGTACTGAGGGCAAGGTGCTCATGGGGATGCAACAACTGATGCAAGACTCGCTCGATTTCGTTTTGCTCGAGCTTCATTCCGAGGACTGGCTGCATCGCTATTCCGGAGGCATGAGCCGCGCAGACGTGGTCGGGATATTCGAACGCGCCGGTTTTCACCTCTTCTATGTGGCGGGCCACCGCTCCTCAGGGTCTCCGGAGCGACAACAGACCATGAACGCCGACGCCTTGACTTATCGGCGGGTGACTTCGCAGTCGAGCGACCTGTTGCTGTTCGATCGGCCGGAAGACGTACTGTTGCTCGGCAGCAAGGTGGCCGATGTCGAACCATTGTTGCGGCCCCGACGGGACTAGGGTGAACGGTCAGATCGGCGGAGCTTGGATCTCGGCAATCGTCTTGCCGGCCGGATCGAACCAGGCGGCGACGCGGTCACCACTTGATTCAGGAGCCAAGGGGCGTCATTGAAAGAAGCTGCGCTCGCAAACGGCTGGCGCATCCGTTCTCGCTGACAGGAAAGGACGACACCATGGCCATCGACTTTAGCTTCCCCCCCGAGATCGAGGCACTGCGACTGAAGGTGCGCGACTTCATCGCGCAGGTCGTGCGACCTGCCGAGGCGAAGATCGCCGAACGCGAAGGCGACCGCCGGTTCTTGATCCAGTCGATCATCGAGATGCGCGTGGCGGCGAAGGACTGGGGTTTGTGGCTGCCGCACATGCCGAAGGAGTTCGGCGGCATGGGTCTCGGACACGTGGCAATGGCCGCGGTGTCGGCCGAGGCCGCCAAGTCGGGGTTTGGGCCGTTTGCCCTGAACGCGCAGGCGCCCGACGAAGGCAACATGCACACTCTTCTGCATTGGGCCACCGATGCGCAGAAGGAGAAGTACCTGCGGCCGTTGTGCGACGGCATGGCCCGCTCGTGCTTCGCGATGACCGAACCCGAGGTCGCAGGGTCCGACCCGACGCTCATCCAGACCCGAGCCGTGCTCGATGGCGACTCGTGGGTCGTCAACGGTCACAAGTGGTTCATCTCCGGCGCCAGCGGCGCGCAGTTCGCGATTCTCCTCGCGCGCACCGAAGACAATCCCGAGATCCCGCAGGCGGCCAACTCGGCGTTTCTGGTCGATCTCCCGTCGCCGGGATGGAGCGTCGTCCGCGACATCGCGACCATGGCCGGCCGCCACAACCACGCGGAGATCCGCATCGAGAACCTGCGCGTGCCCAAGGAGAACATGGTTGGCGCCCGCGGTCAGGGGCATCTACTCGGACAAGCCCGCCTCGGCCCGGCGCGACTCGCGCACTGCATGCGGTGGATCGGCCAGGCCGAAGTCGCGCTCGACATGATGGTCGACCGCGCGCTCAATCGTTTCGCGCACGGCTCGCTGCTCTCCGAGAAGCAGGGCATCCAGTGGCTGATCGCCGACTCGACGATGGAGCTGTACCAGTGCAAGCTGATGGTGCTGCACGCCGCCTACAAGATCGATCGCGGCGAAGATTTCCGTAGCGAGGTGTCGATGGCCAAACACTTCGTCGCCAACTCGCTCGGGCGCATCATCGACCGCGCCATCCAAGTACACGGCGCGCTCGGCTACTCGACCGACACGCCGCTGGCGCACATGGCCCAGCAAGCCCGTTGGGCGCGTTTCGCCGACGGCGCCGACGAAGTGCATCAATGGCGCATCGCGCAACGCACCATCGACGCCTACAAGCGCGACAAGTCGACGCGCGCGGCGACGGGGAATCTGCCTTTGTGACTTCCGTATACTCGTCGAAGGAGAGGCTCATTCGATGCACATCCCTCGCTTTATGCGGCAGGTGAACCGGGTGTTCACCAATCCACTCATGGGTACCTTCGCCTGGCTGGTGCCGCCGCTGGCCATCGTGCTCCACCTCGGGCGCAAGAGCGGGCGACCGTACCGCACACCGGTGGTCGCCTTCGCCAGCGCGACGGGTTTCGTGATTCCCATGACGTACGGCCGCGATGTCGACTGGGCGCGTAACCTCGTCGCTGCCGACGGCTGCGAGATCGTGCAAATGGGACGGCGAACCAACTTGTGCAACCCGCGCATCGTCGGCTTCAAGGTTGCCGAGTCGCATCTTCCCGCCGCCGTGCGCCCCGTCCTGCGCGCTGCAGATTTTCCCGGCTACGTTCTGCTCGACGCTGCAACCGACAAATCGCGCGGCGCGGCGAAGTCATCGTCGCGTTCGAAACCCGCTCGCAGTCGCTGAGCACCGCGCCCCCCGGCCGTCCTCAGCGGAGCACCACCGAAGCGGAATACGTTTGTCGTGACACCCCGCGTGCGACAGGCTACTGTCGGCTCACAACGAGGAGATGCCGAACGATGATTGCAGCGGAGCGAATTTTCGATCCCGCGACACTCGACCTGATGACCCCCGAACACTACGAACGGAACGGGTATCCGCACCCCGAGTGGACGTGGTTGCGGCGCCACGACCCGGTCTTCTGGTACGACCGCTCGAACGTCGATCCGTTCTGGGCGATCACCAAGCACGCCGACATCATCGCCATCGGCAAACAGCCGGAGGTATTTCTCAATGCGCCGCGTCTCGCGGTGTTCACCAACGATCTGCCGCCGCCGCCGGAGGGTCAGTCGCGGCACTTGCTCAACATGGACCCGCCGGATCACAACCGTTACCGCCGCCTTACCAGCGGATGGTTTACGCCGCGCGCCATCCGAGCCATGGACGGCAAGGTCGAACGGGTGACACGTGAAGTGCTCGATGCCGCGGTCGAGAAGGAGGACGGCGACTTCGTCCGCGACATCTCGGCGAAGATCACGATTGCCGTGATCGCTGAGATGCTCGGCGTGCCCCGACCCGATTGGGATCTGCTGTTTCGCTGGACCAACGAGATCATCGCACCACAAGATCCCGATTTTCAGCACGGGGCCACCCCCTACGAGACGATCGAGCGGTCACGCATAGAGCTCTTCGCCTACTTTCACGATCTCGCTATGCGGCGGCGCAACCAACCGAGCGACGACATCGTGAGCGTTGTCGCCAACGCCCAGGTGAACGACGGGCCGCTGCCCCCAGTGGAGTTGCTCTCGTATTTCTTCCTCCTCGTCGTGGCCGGCAATGAGACGACGCGCAATGCGATGACCGGCGGGATGCTGGCCCTCCTCGACCACCGCGACGAATGGGAGAAGCTCCGCAACGACGCTGCTCGGCTGGATGGTGCCGTCGAGGAGATCGTGCGCTGGACGACACCGGTGATCCAGTTTTCGCGCACGGCGACGCGCGACTACGAGCTGCGCGGCAAGACGATCCGCACTGGCCAGTCGGTGTGCCT
>JBGOUW010000670.1:0-2545 GCA_041477755.1 Binatia bacterium | reverse complement strand
CGAGGTGTTGCGCTACGCCGGCGTGGATCTCGGCGATCGTTGGTCGGTGCGAAGTCCGGACGGTGTGTACCATGGCGCTCCGGAAGCGGCGGTCGCGCGCTTCTGCCAGGATGCCGATCTGTTCTTGAATGTGTCCGGCGCCTGTTGGCTGCGCGAGGCTTATCGCGGTGCAGGCTGCACGGCGTACCTCGACAGCGATCCGTGCTACAGCCAGTCCAAGCTCATGGCCGTCGAACGCGGCACGGCGAGCGAGGATGTTGCGTACTCGGTCGGCTTGATCCGCGCGCACGACCGATTCTTCACGTTTGCCGAAAACATCGCGGGTCCATCTTGCCGCATTCCGGACTGTGGTCTGAGCTGGCAGACCACGCGCCAACCGATCGTGCTCGATCACTGGCCGGTGCGCTTCGATGGGGTTGCCGAGGCGTTCACCACGGTGATGTCGTGGAAAACCGACGTGACGCTGCCCTCGATCGATGGCGTGGCGTACGGCGGCAAGGACGTCGAGTTTCGCAGGTTCCTCGATCTTCCCCAACACACGTCAGCGGTGATCGAAGTCGCGGTTGCCGGCAACGCACCAGTCGATGAATTGCGCCGGCTTGGCTGGCGCGTTGTCGATCCGCGGGCCAAGTCGGGCACGATGGCGGCGTATCGCGACTACCTTGCGCACTCGCGTGGGGAGTGGAGCGTGGCGAAGAATGCATACGTCGCGTCCCGCAGCGGTTGGTTCAGCACGCGCACCGCGGCGTATCTTGCGCTCGGCAAGCCGGCGGTGGTGCAAGATACCGGCTTCAGTGCGATCTATCCGACCGGCGCCGGACTGTTTGCGTTCACGACGATGGATGAAGCCGTCGCGGCGCTTGCCGCGGTCAATGCCGACTACCGGAAACACTGCGACGCCGCGCGCGCGTTGGCAGAGCAGGAATTCGATTCCGATCGGGTGCTGACGCAGCTGCTGGCGAATGCTGGGCTTGGATGACCCCCAGACGGATCATCATCGCCGGCGCCATCGGCCATCATCCGATCGGTGGCGCCGGCAACGCGTGGGCGTTTCTGCAATACCTTCTCGGCTTCCGCGGCTTGGGCATCGAGACATTCTACGTTGAACATCTCGAAGCGAAGTCCTGCTGGGACGCGGAGTGGCAGCCGACGACGTTCGACCACAGTGTCAACGCGAAGACGTTCGCGGCGCTGTCGCGGCGCTTCGGGCTCGACGGCACCATGGCGCTGCTCGACGAACAGAGCGATGCGCACGTCGGTCTGTCGCGCGGCGAGGTGCGACAGCTCGCGCGCGATTGCGATCTGTTCATCAACATGTCCGGCCGCTTCCATGAGCGCGAGGTGCTGGCGGCGGCGCGTCGACGGCTGTACCTCGACATGGATCCCGGCTTCACGCAGATCTGGCAGGAGCAGTACCAGGTCGACATGAATCTACGCGGGCACGATTGCTACGTCACGGTCGGTTTGAACTTCGGACAACCGGATTGCCCGCTGCCGACCTGCGGCGTCGCCTGGCAGACCATCGTGCCGCCGGTGGTGATCGAGGAGTGGGATACGACAACGGTGCCGGGCGATGCGTACACCACCGTCGCCGATTGGCGCGGCTACGGCGCGGTCGAATGGAACGGAGTCTGGTACGGCCAGAAGGGGCAAGAGTTCACCCGCGTGATTGACTTGCCGCGGCGCGTGAATACGCCGCTTGAGATCTGCCTGGCGATTCATCCCGACGAAACCGATCGCGCGTTGCTGGCGCAACACGGCTGGCAGTTGAGTGATCCGCAGGTGCATGCGGCAACGCCGGACAGCTACCGCGACTTCATCTGGCGCTCGCGCGGCGAGTTCACCGCCGCCAAGCACGGCTACGTGGCCGGTCGCAGCGGATGGTTCAGCGATCGCAGCGCGTGCTACTTGGCGGCGGGGCGACCGGTGATTCTGCAAGACACCGGATTCAGCCGATACATACCCGTCGGGCAGGGGTTGCTCGCTTTCGACGACGCGGCGAGTGCGGCTGCCGCCATCACCGCGGTGGAGGCGGACTATGCGGCGCATGCGCAGGCCGCGCGCGCGCTGGCGCGCACCTGCTTCGATGCGCGCATCGTCTTGCCGCGTTTGTTGGAATTGGCTGGCTTGTGAGCGCCGACAAGATCATCGTCTCGGGGTTTCTCATCCGCTGTCCGCTGGGCGGCTACGCCTGGCAGATCTTGCACTACATGGTCGGGCTGCGGCAGCTCGGCTTCGATCCCTACTTCGTCGAAGACACCTCGTCGTTTCCCGGGTGCTACGATCCACGCACCAATAGCGATACGGACGATCCCACCAGCGGCATTGCGTTCGTGGAAGGGTTCTTTGCCCACTACGGGTTCGCCGATCGGTGGACGTTCCGCGACATTGCGCGCGACCGCATCGTAGGGCTGTGTCGCGATGCGCGCGACGCGGTGCTGGCGGAGGCGCGCGTCGTCATCAGCCTCGCGGGCGTGAACCGCTTGCCGTCAAAGCCAGGGCAGCAGCGGGTCTTCATCGATTTCGATCCCGCCTACACGCAAAT
>JBGOUW010000245.1:0-7367 GCA_041477755.1 Binatia bacterium | reverse complement strand
GCGCAGCCGGGGCCCACTTCGCGTTCTTCGTCGTCGACGCGAAACCGCCCGACTCCCTCGATGACGTAGTAGACCTTGTCGCTAGCGCCGTGCGCGTGCGCGGTCTGCGTTTGCCCCGGCTCGAAGCCGTACACGTCACAGAACATCCGCGCCGTGTCGAACAGGTTGGCCTTCTGCATCTTCTCGGGCGCGAACTTGAGGTGATCGCGCGCATTCTTGAAAACGTTCATGCTTGGCTCTCTATCATCGGGTATGAGGAGCAGCCAGACCGGTAAGCAGGCTTGCCACCCGTGCTGTGCTCACGTGCTGGTGTGCGACACCGCTGGTGGCGCTTGTGGCATGCGCGCGCCGGGATGGGTGAGTTCCAACCCAAGCAGGGTGACAATCGCGGTCAGCACCAGGGCCACGATCAGCGTGGCAGACAAGCGGCGGATGATGCCCGACTCTTTCGCGACGTCGACCGGTTCTCCCCACTGTTCGAAGCGCACCAACCGGTGACCCAGCCCGAAAACGCTGTAGGTCGCGATGATGATCAGGACGAATGCCAAGCCGAGCTTCCACGCGAGCAAGTGCCCGAGCTCGACGAAGAACTCCGCGCGCAGCACCGCCTTGTAGTTGGTGAGATTGAACGCACCGGTCATCAGCAACACCCCGAGCACGGCGATGACCAGCGGGTTGTAGATGCGCAACACTCGGAACAACAGGCGCCGGCGCGCCGCCGGATCGGCTTCCGCGCGCGCCAGCGGCAGCACCATCATGACGATCGCCAGCGTCGTACCGAAGTACGCCGCCAGACTGATCACGTGCAGCCACAGGTTGATGAAGTCGCTCATCGTCGATCGCATAACGGTCGATCGCATATCGCGGATCGCCCACTGCCGGAAGAGCCCGAGCCATAAGCAATGCGCGATGAGCCATTAGCCGACGCCCGCGCGTTGACTCCCCGGCACTACATGGTAAGGTCCGAACCGACCCACAAGATTCCGGAGTCACGATGGCAAAACGAATCCAGCCGGTTGGCCAAGGCGAAGAAACGTTGTTGCACGATAGCGTCGTGCTCACGTCGGTCGATAAGGCCGTCGGCTGGGCGCGCAAATGGTCGCTGTTCCCTTACCCGTTCGCCACCGCCTGCTGCGCCATGGAATACATGTCGCTGTCGATGTCGCCGTATGACATCGATCGTTTCGGCGCGTTGCTGCCACGTTTCACCCCGCGCCAGGCTGATCTGCTGATGGTGATCGGCACCGTCACCGTCCGCCAAGCGCCGATCCTCAAACGCGTTTACGATCAGATGGCGGAACCGAAATGGGTGATGTCATTCGGCGCCTGCGCCTCGACCGGCGGCTTTTACGACAACTACTCGACCCTGCCGGGGATCGATCGCGTGATCCCGGTAGATATCTACGTGCCCGGCTGTCCACCGCGACCCGAGGCCGTGCTCGACGCACTCATGGCGTTGCAACGCAAAATCCAACGCTCGAAACAAAAACTCATCGGCGATGTTGTCGAAGCCCACTGACGCCGTTCGCTCCGATTCGCACCGAACATGACTGAAAAGATTCTCCTCCGTCACGAGGAGGTGCCCAACCTCCGGCGCATCGACGTCTATGAAGGCGACGGTGGCTATCGCGCCGCTCGCAAGGCCGTCACCGAAATGCAGCCGACGCAGGTAACCGAGGAAGTGAAGGACTCCGGTCTACGTGGCCGCGGCGGGGCCGGCTTCCCCACCGGCGTGAAGTGGGGTTTTCTTCCGAAAGGATCCACCAAGCCGACGTACCTGCTGTGCAACGCTGACGAGAGCGAGCCCGGGACATTCAAGGACCGCCAGATCCTCGAACACAATCCGCATCTGCTGTTCGAAGGCATGATGATCGCCGCCTACGCGATCGGCTGCCACACTGCCTACATCTACATCCGCGGCGAGATGGTGCTGGGCGCCAAGCGGCTCGAAGCGGCACGCGCCGAGGCCTACGCGCGCGGCTATCTCGGCAAGAACATTTTTGGAAGCGGCTACGATCTCGACATCTACGTACATCGCGGCGCCGGCGCGTACATCTGCGGCGAAGAAACCGGACTGATCGAGTCGCTCGAAGGCAAGCGCGCCTACCCGCGCGTGAAGCCGCCCTTCCCCGCCACGTATGGCGTCTTCGGCTGCCCGACCATCGTCAACAACGTCGAGACGCTCGCGTGCGTGGTACCGATCCTCAACCGTGGCGCAAAGTGGTTCAAAGCCATCGGTCCCGAAAAGGGCCCAGGGCCGAAGCTGTACTGCGTGAGCGGTCACGTCAACCGGCCCGGCGTGTACGAGTTGCCGATGGGCACGCCGCTGCGGGAGATCATCTACGATCACGCCGGCGGCATCCCAGGCGGCAAGCACCTCAAGGCGGTGATTCCGGGCGGCTCATCGGTGCCGTTGTTCACGCCCGAGCAACTCGACACGGCGATGGACTTCGATTCAGTGGCCAAGGCTGGCTCGCTGCTCGGCTCGTGCGGCATCATCGTGATGGACGAAGATACCTGCATGGTGCGCGCGCTCCAGATCATCGCGCGCTTCTACCATCACGAATCGTGCGGCCAGTGTACGCCGTGCCGCGAAGGCACCGGTTGGCTCCACCGCTTGCTCACCCATCTCGAAGACGGCGGGGCCGACCCGAAGGACGTCGAGTTGCTGCTCCAGATCGCCGACAACATGATGGGCAACACCGTCTGTGTGCTCGCCGACGCCGCGGCCATGCCGGTGAAGAGCTTCGTCAGCAAGTTCCGCGGCGAGTTCGAGGAGCATCTGCGGCTGGGTGGCTGCCCGCAGAAGCAGCGCATTGAAGCGCCACGCTTGCGCAGCCCTCACCCCGACCCTCTCCCAGAGGGCGAGGGAGGTGGATTGCATGCCCACGCTAGAAATTGACGGAAAGCAAGTCACGGTCGCTGACGGCGTCAACCTCATCCAAGCCGCCGAGCAAGCCGGCATCGAAATCCCGCACTACTGCTACCATCCCGGCCTCAGCGTCGCGGGCAACTGCCGCATGTGTCTGGTCGAGATCGAAAAGATGCCGAAGCTGCAGATCGCGTGCAACACGCGGGCGATCGATGGCATGGTGGTGCGCACACAGAACGATCGCGTCAAGAACGTGCGCGCGTCGGTACTCGAGTTCCTGCTGCTCAATCACCCCATCGATTGTCCGATCTGCGATCAGGCCGGCGAGTGCAAGCTGCAAGACTACTACATGGACTACGACCGGCTGCCCAGCCGCGTGCCGGTCGAAGAAAAGGTTCACAAGGGGAAGGCGATCGACATCGGGCCGCTGGTGATGCTCGACCAAGAGCGCTGCATTCTCTGCACGCGCTGCGTGCGCTTTGTCGACGAGGTCACCAAAACCAGCGAGCTCGGTATCTTCGAGCGCGGCGATCACTGCCAGATCGATCTGTTTCCCGGCAACCGGCTCGACAATCCGTACTCCGGCAACGTCGTCGATATCTGCCCGGTCGGCGCGCTGACCAACAAGGACTTCCGTTTCCAAGCGCGGGTCTGGTACCTCGACCACACGCCGTCGATGTGTACCACCTGCGCGACCGGCTGCAACATCGACGTGCACCATCGCCGCGGGCAAGTCTACCGCTTCCGGCCGCGCGAAAACGACGCGGTGAACAAGTACTGGATCTGCGACGAAGGCCGCGCCAGCTACAAGTCGCTGCATAGCGAGCGGCGGTTGCTGCGCCCGATGCTGCGCACGAACGATCACGCGAACGGTCACGAGAACGATCACAAAAGCGATCAATGGACCGCGGCGCCGACGGAAGACGCGCAAGCCCGCGTGATCCGCCGATTGCAGGAGATTCGCGACGGTGCCGGTGCCGATCGCATCGGCGCGCTGATCTCCGCGTCGGCCTCGAACGAAGAGGCCTACTTGTTCGCACGACTGTTCCGCGATGCCTTCGCCGGCAGCAAGCTCGCCGGTCTGTCGTGGTCGCCGGCCGACGCGTTTCACGACAACTTCCTCATCGACGGTGACAAGAATCCCAACACCAACGGCTTGCGCGCGCTCGGGTTGTCACTCGACGCGAGCGAGATCTTGCGCGCCGCCGAAGCCGGTGAGTTGAAAGCCCTGGTGCTGTGGCGCACTGACCTCGCGCGCTCGCAGGGCGAAGCGTGGTTGGAGCGCATCGCCGAGAAGGTCGACTTCATCGCGGTGATGGACACCGACGGCCACCCCACCGCCGAAGCCGCCGACGTGCTGCTGCCGATCGCAACCTTCGTCGAGACCACCGGCACCTTCACCAACCGCGCCCGGCGCGTCCAACTCGCGCGTCAAGCGTTCATCCCGCCCGCCGAAGTCCAAGAAGGTTGGGAGCTACTGTCGCACCTGCTCCGCCGCGCCGCCGGCGCCGACTTGTACGCTTCGGCACAGTCGGTTTTTACCGACATCGCCGCAAAGGTCCCAGCGTTCTCCGCTCTCGACTACGCAACCATCGGCTTGCACGGCGCCGAACTCAGCGCAGCGCGTTGATCGTGTTGCGTTTGTTGCGCCGGCAAGTGCGATGTGACTCGTGACTCGGAACCTCCACCCTGGCCCTCCTCCGCGGCGGGTGATGCCGCAGAGGAGGGAACCTTTCGCGCATCGCCCCGCCTTCCGGTCCCCTCCTCCGTGAGCATTTCCGCGAACGGAGGAGGGCTAGGGTGGAGGCCTCCCGATCCGCTCGATGCGATCCTTGATACGATTTGAGGCGGCGCGGAAGGGGCCCCATCCCTAGCCATCGCTACTCACCGTTCGTACAGACGGTGAGCGTGTTGCTCGTCGCGACGGTTGCCCCCTGATCGATCCGCACGACGAGATCGACGGGCGCGACGCACGTAAACGGCCAGCGCACCACCAGCATCGTCGGGGTTACCGCCTCCACCGCCGCCGGTACTCCATTGATCTGGACGCAGTTGCCGCGCAGCGGCACGCAGCGATTGCGCCCGACAACATCGGCGCACTGGTTGTCCTTCTCGCTGAAGTGTCCGTCGATGACGTTGAAACCGGATCCGAAGATGCGGAGCAGTTCGCCCTGAACACCTTTGGTGGATGCGGTCGAAGTAAGGACCGGTTGCAGCGCTCGCTGCGCTTGCGCGGGAACGAACGTGGTCTGGGCGCCATGGTCGCTGAGATCGTCAGCCGCGATGAGGGCGGCGTCACACTCGGTTTCCCGCCCGCAGTGTTCCCACTGGTTGTTGATAGCATTCACCGGCAGGCCGCTGGCATTGCGCAGATTGGCCCCACCCGCCGGCAGGTTGTTCTGCGTGAACGCGTTATTGCCAAGGCTGCCGAGCGGACCGCCGCCGAAGTCGGCCGTCGAGGTATTGGCCACCACCGCACCATCGACGGCGTTACAAACCGCGCTCGTGCCGGTGACTACCGCGCTTGCCGGCGGCCCCACGTCGTTGAACACGCGCAGGCCCGAGCTGAGGTTGGTGGCGAGATAGTCGTCGTGGAGGTTGGCCATCGAGAAGGCGCGCACGGAGATTCCGTTGGCGCCGTTGCCGCGCGAGATGTTTCCCCACGTCACCAATTCCGAGAAGCCTGTCGGCATCGCGTCACCGTCGTCGGCGTTTACCGACAAGCCGTTTTGGGCCGTGCTGCCATGGTTCCGTTCGACGAGGTTGTGCCACGCTTGCACGTGGCCGCCGAGCGTGGCCTGGATGCCGCCGTTGGCATTGTCATGAACCCAGGAACGCTCGATTCGCGCGAAGGCGCCGGTGGTAATTTTGATCCCTTTGTCGGCGGCGCCGAACACTTCGCAATCGCGAATGACGGTTGCCGTGTCGCCGAAGTCCTTACCCGCCTGTTGGTCCACTCCAATGCCGTCGGCTGAGGCCGCCTGCTCGATGGTGGTGTGTTCCACGACGTTGCCATCGGCGCCCGGACCGGCGATGCTGAGCACGTCGCGTTCATTGCCGCCGGCGTTGCGCAGCCGCATGCCGGTGATGTGATTGCGCGCGCCGGTAATGGCGAGCACGCCAATGGGGAGGCCTCCGGCATCGACGATGCGATTGCCCGCGCCACCGGCCGTGTCGGTGCCGTCGATCGTGACGTCGTTTACCGCCAACGTCGGGAGCGCGAAGTCGAGCGCGATCGTCGTCGGAACGCCGGCGGGAAACACAGTGGGATCAAACTCGATGAGCGCCGGCGGAGCCGCCGTACCGACGTCTTGCAACATTTTGCGCAGCGAGCCGTTGCCGGCGTTCGCGGTGTTGCTGACGGAGAACACGCTAGCGAATGCGGTGAAGCGCAGGCGATTGGGTGTTGAGCCGCCGGTCAGCAGCGAAGCCTGATGCTGAAGCTGCCCGTTGCTGGGCGCGATCACACTGATGGAGTGTCGCCACAAGCCGGGGGCGAGCGCGCTGAATTGGGCGCAGGACACGACGCCAACCCCCGCGCAGTCGAGCGTCTGGCTGTACAACGTGTCTAGCGTCCCGGCCCCGCACTCTTCGCTGAGCCGCTCGCCGGTGACGACGACCGAAATCGGCGAGCTTCCGGTTCGATTGTCGATCTCGATCATCAACTCGACACCGGAGGGACACGCCGCCTTCGTCGGCGTGCCCGTGATCGTCGGGGTTGCCGTGACGGTCGGCGACGACGAGTTCGTCGGCGTGGCAGGCGGCGGCATGAGAATGATCGCTTCAGTGAGATCGGCAGCGCTCACGACGCCATCGCCGTTGAGATCGCACGAGCCAACGGTTGAATCGAAGATTGCGGCGGTCACCTGCGTGACGTCGCAGCCGGCGGTCGCGGCGGAACTCGGCGTGCCGCCCAGGCACCATACGAGTACCCATGCCGCCCATACCTGCGACCCGCGAAGGGTGTTGGACCGGAGCTGCATCTTTCGCGTTGCTTACCCGGCGCAGGCGTTGTTAGGCAAGGGCGATTGTTGGGTAAGTGCTACCAATTGTCATCGCAACCCATCCCGGTGTACAGGAGCACCATGCGTCGCAGTGTATGGCTGGTGCTTGTGCTGGTCGGGGCTGGGTTGGTGGCGGCGGGCTGGGCGGTTCGCCCTCGCGCCTGGCGCGCCAATGAAGGGGTGAACTCCGATCAGGTGGTGCGCGAGTTCGCCAAGACTGCGGCCCGCGAAGTTGGCGAGTACCGTCAGGTGCTGCGGCCGATTACCGAGGAGGTCGAAAGAGGTTCGGGTGCTATACCAACCGCGCTGACCGCCATCGATGCGCGCGCCGCGGAAGCAATCTCGAAGATCCAACAGCACACCAAGAGCGCCCGCGACCAGATCGACGATATGCACGACCTGTCGCTGCGGACCCAGGACAACCGGATAAACCGGATTCTCGCCCAAGCGCGCCAGGCCGAGCGGTCCATCACTCAGATTGCAACCCAGGC
>JBGOUW010000390.1:0-4867 GCA_041477755.1 Binatia bacterium | reverse complement strand
TCTGCGGTCGCACGCTGCGGACCGAACTCGCGGTAGCTATCAAAGCCGCGCGCAAAGCCGGCGCTGGTGAGAAGTAATCCGTCTTCCGTAATTGCGGCCGTAACGAATCCTTGGCGGCGGACCATTTCGGCTAGCGTCAGTTGCCAAGGAGGTAGCACCCGCGCCCCCCACGTCATGACACCGATTCCATGCACTGACGGATACAGGCCGGTAAACAGCGTCATGTGTGACGCGGAGGTTTCGGGCCACACGGCGAAAGCCTGGTCGAAAGTGATGCCGCTCGCGGCCAGTCGATCCAGTGTCGGACTGACGGGGCGCCGATAGCCGTAGGTACCGAGATGGTCCGCCCGCAACGTGTCGATCGAAATCAAGATGAGGTTGTCTGGTTTCCGCAACTTCGCAGGTGCAGAGGGGACAACGATGATGGGCTCGCTGACGTACACCCTCGGGTCCACCTTTCGCTTTGTTGTGGCTTGCGCCTCAACGGTTGCGATGACGCGCAGGTGCACCACCTGCCCTTCGAATTCGGCCAAAGAAATCTCGACATCCTGCCAGGCGGGATGATCCGGAGACGCGAAGGTCCGTTCGTCGAGCGCGCGCTCCGGCTGTCCTTGCGGCTGCACGAGGATGCGGACGTGGGCGCGGGCGACCGGTGCGGGAACGGCGGCCACAGCGAACCGCAGCGTGGCGGCTGGCGGAACGGTCAGCTCGGCAGTAGTCGCATCCACGTCGCGTGGCGGTCCCCAACCGGAGATCGTTACCTCCAGGGTCTCGCCAACGTCGGCGTCGGAAAACGTCACGTCGACGGTTCGGATCGATGGTGGGCCGCCGAGGGTTGCCGTGCGCGGCCCCCACTGCCGAGTGGTGCGCACGGCGGCTGCGATCAGCGGTTGCTGCATGCCTACATTGTTGAGCTCCCGGACCCGAAAAGCTTGTACGCCAGCGGTCGCAACTTGGACCTCGCGCAGCTGCACGAGGGTTCGCCATTGTGAGATGACGGGTCGGAGCTCGCTGCCAATCGTGACCGTAACAAGACCCGCGGTTGAGAGGTCCTCACGCTGCGCGGTCGGACCCGCCAACTCGTCGAACCGTCGGTGCACTTGCAACCCAGCCGGCTGGTCGTGGCAGCTTGAAACGATTGGTCCCAACACGCCCAACACGATGAGGAGAGCTAGCAAAGCACGCGGGTGCATGACGGTGAACCCATAGCCGAGGCGATTCCACCTGGCTACCACTGCGGCCCAACGTTGCAGCCCATCGTTGCAGCGAATCGTCGGCTGACCTATACCGCGGGCGTGCGGCTCGATCAGCGTATCGCCTTCGTCACCGGTGCCGGCAGCGGGATTGGTCGCGCGATTGCGCACCGACTCGCCGGTGAGGGCGCCCGTGTCGCCGTGACCGATATCAATGTCGCCGGGGCCGACGCGACGGTCGAGTCGATCGCTGCCGCCGGTGGAACGGCTCAAGCCGTCGCGATCGATGTGACCGATTTCGCGTCGGTACAGCGGGCGGTGGCCCAGGTGCGCGAGCGATGGGGAGACGTCGAGATCTTGGTCAATAACGCGGGATGGGACCGCATCGAACCATTTGTGCAGAACACGCCCGAGCTGTGGCACAAGATCATCGCGATCAATCTAAGCGGGCCGATCCACTGCTGTCGCGCGGTGCTCGACGGCATGATCGCGACCGGTGCGGGTAAGATCATCAGCATCGGCTCCGATGCCGGTCGCGTCGGTAGCAGCGGTGAAGCGGTGTACTCGGCGTGTAAAGGCGGCATCATCGCGTTCTCGAAGACGTTGGCGCGCGAGCTGGCGAGGCACCATATCAACGTCAACGTGGTCGCACCGGGGCCGACCGAAACCCCGCTGCTGAAGGAAGTCACCAGCGGTCCCGACGGCGCGAAGATCATCGCCGCGATGACACGAGCAGTGCCGTTCCGGCGGCTCGGCACGCCCGACGAGATTGCTGCGGCGGTGGCGTTCTTTGCCTCGCCAGACGCTGACTTCATCACCGGTCAAGTGCTCAGCGTCAGCGGCGGCCTGACGATGGTCGGCTAGGCATCCTCCCAACGATCCGTGATGGCAGATTTTACTTGACACCCGGCCCCGCGTCGCTTAACCCGATGGCCGCATGGGTGCGGTTGAGCTGTCGTGTCGAGACTGGGGGGATGGTCATCATTCGCTCACAGTGGTGCTGATTCATTGTCTGTCCGCGCAGGGGCAGATCTGGGACCCGCTCGCGCGCGGTCTCTCGGACGTCTATCGCCTGGTTGCGCCGGATCTGCGTGGCCACGGCGCCAGCCCCCGGCCGGGCTCCTACCGTCCCGAAGAATACCTGGACGACATTGAGGCGCTGATCGCCCGTCGCGGCATGACATCGCTGGCGCTGATCGGCCATTCCTTCGGCGGGATGATCGCGGCGGGCTTTGCCATTCGCCACCCGGAGCAGGTCCGGGTGTTGGTCACCATCGACATCAACATTCCCCCGCCTGTCCGATTGATCGAACGCGTGCGTGCCGCTGGCGCACGGCCGCACCCGGTGTTTGCGACGCGCGACGAAGGCGTGAGCGCGCTGCGAAGAGCGCTTGCGCCGCGCGCGAGTGAGGAAATGGTCGGGGTGTTAGCGGACGCACTACTGACGACGAGCGAAGACGGGTTGACATTTGATTTCGATCGCAACGTGCTGCGGCAGTTTGAGCCCCTAGAATTCGCCGAGCAGATCGATCGCATCCTCTGCCCGACACTGTTTTTACGCGGCAGCGAATCGTCCATAACGGACCGCGGTGGCGCCATCGCGATGCTCAGTCGTCTTGAGCACGCCCGCCTGGTCGAGATACCCCGTGCCGGCCATCACGTGTTTCTCGACAACCCGTCGGCAACGATTCAGGAGATTCGCCAGTTTCTGGCGGAGACGCTGGGGCGCTCCCCGACCGTCCCGCCGCACCCCGCGCAAGCCTGAGGCGCGAGCGGGCGACCGGTCATCTCCACTCCGGGTCCAGCGGCCGCCGATCCCCCGTGGCGATTGCTCGCGGTTGAGTCACCGGAGAATGGAGCCGGACTTTTCGCAGTCGCCTGCTCTCACGAGTTGCCGCTGTCGGATCACAGTGCCAGAATCCGCGCGCATGTCATCCCCGGACACTGGTGCGCGCGTGAAACTGACGCCGATGCTCGAACAGTACCTGCGCGCGAAGAGCGAGCACCCCGACGCATTGCTGTTCTTCCGCCTCGGCGACTTTTACGAGCTCTTCTTCGAAGATGCCGAGCGCGCGGCCCGGTTGCTCGATCTGACGTTGACCTCGCGCAGCAAGAAGGATGACGTGCGCATCCCGATGTGCGGCGTTCCCTACCACGCCGCGCAGCCGTATATCGCCAAGCTACTCGCCAGCGGGATGAAAGTGGCCATCTGCGAGCAGGTGGAAGATCCGGCGACCGCGCAGGGCTTGGTGGACAGGGCTGTCATTCGCGTGATCACCCCCGCGACCGTGACGGAAGAAGAGTGCCTCGACCCCAAGACGCCGAACTTTCTGGTCGCCGTGGCTGCGACGTCCGATGAGATCGGTCTGGCGGCGGCGGACCTCTCCACCGGCGAGATGCGCGTGATGGCGGCGAGTGAGCTTGCGGCGATCAGCGACGAGCTCGGCCGCCTGTTGCCGCGTGAGTTGTTGCTACCCGAGGATGGGGCCCGGCTCGCCACGCTCGAGGCGTCGGCACCGCAAGCGCTGGTCAGTCGCTTGCCGGCCGCGAGCTTTGCCGCCGACGCGGGTGCGGCGTGGTTCCGCGAGCACGGCGCGGAGCCGCCCACTGATGCGGTCGCGTCCGCCGTCAGCGCCGTGCTTGCGTATCTGGCACGTACGCATCGGGCCAGTGTGGCGCACTTGCGTCCGCCGGCAGCCGAAGAGCGCGGCGCGCGGCTGGCGCTCGATGACGCGACGCGGCGCAATCTCGAATTGCTCGCCACGTTGCGCGGCGAGCGGCGGGGCTCGCTTTTGTGGGTGCTCGATCACACGCAAACCCCGATGGGTGGCCGCCTGTTACGCAGCTGGTTGCTGGCGCCACTGACGACGCCGGCGACCATCGGCGCGCGGCTCGACGCAATCGAGGAACTCGTCGAGCGCGCAAGCTGGCGCGGCGCGCTGGTCACCGAGCTGAGTACGATCGGCGATCTCGAACGGCTCGCCGCACGGCTGGCCGCGGCTCGGGTCACAGCTCGCGACCTGCTCGGTCTCGCCGCCGCTTTGGCAACCGTCGCGCGTCTTCGCGGCGCGCTCGCCGAGGCGCGGACCACGACGGTGACCGCCAGTCGTGCGGCGCTCGACGATCTGCCGACTGTGCAGGCCCTCATCGGCGCAGCCATCGGCGACGAACCGCCGCTCAATCCGCGCGCCGGTGGCCTGATCCGTAGCGGCTTCGACGCGACAGTGGACGAGCTGCGCGAGCTGTCGCGTAGCGGCAAAAACTGGATGGCGCGCTTCGAGACCGAGCAGCGTGCACGCGCTGGAATTGCCTCGCTCAAAGTCCGCTTCAACAACGTGTTCGGCTACTACATCGAAGTCACTAAGGCGAACCTGCATCTGGTGCCGAGCGATTACCGCCGCAAACAGACGCTCGCCAACGCCGAACGTTTCGTGACGCCGGAGTTGGAAACCTACGAGGCCAAAGTGCTGGGCGCCGAAGAGCGCCTGCGCGCGCGCGAATTCGAACTGTTCAGCACGCTGGTTGCGGAGATTGCCGCCGAGCAGACGCGACTCGGCCGCACGGCAACCGCGCTGGCGCAACTCGATGTGCTCTGCTCGCTCGCCACCGTCGCCGAACGCCAGCGCTACTGCCGCCCCCAGCTGACTCGCGAGCCGGGCCTCGCCATCCGCGAC
>JBGOUW010000168.1:0-9249 GCA_041477755.1 Binatia bacterium | reverse complement strand
CTCGGTGCCTTGGGGGGTATGGTAATACGCTTGCCGCTGCGTCTCACTCCAGCCTTGATCGAGATGGACGATGTCGACACGCTGGTACTTGGGGAGCGCCGCGCAATGCGCGCAACTCAACGCGAACAGCGCGGTCGCGATCATCTGCCGTCTGTCCATGCGTTCCCCCTCCGGGCGACTCTACGCCGTCGCATCGCGCGACGGCGTGTCTGACTGGCGTGCGCTGAGGCGCAGCGCGTCGGCTTCGACGCCGCCAAACCCATACTTGCGCGCGGCGATCAGCGCGCGCTCGATCAACGTCTGCGCCCGCGCCCCATCGCCGGATTGTTGGCGTTGCAGGAGCATCGCAGCCCAGTCGAGACCGGTCTGCGCCAGCCAGTACGGGGCACGGATTCGCTCGTGAACCGCGAGCGCCTCGACGAAGTGCGATTCGGCGGCATCGTAGCGACCCAAGGTGGTAGCGAGCTCACCGAGATAGAGCGCCACGCAGCCGTGGCTGGTGGTGCCGTTCGACTCGACCTGGTCATGCCACGGCGCGAGCCGATCGTAGAGGATCGCCGCCGCCTCGGTGTGGCGGACCTGCGCCGCCACACGCGCCCACGAGGTCATCTCGGTCATCCACGTCAACACGTAGGGATGATCGGCGAAGTCGTTGGCCACGGCGTTCGTCAGCAAACGCGCCGCGTCATCAGTGCGGCCGAGCGCACAATAGTAGTACGACACCATGGCGAAGAACTGGCGCGGCATATCCGGCTGGTCACGGACCTGATCGAGCATCGACTCGATCTCCGCCACGCGCCCCTGAACCCCGCGCGTCGGCCAGAGCTGCGAGACATACATCGCCAGCGCGTCGGGTTGTCCCGTCGCTTGACCGATCTCGAACGACTCGGTGAACAGCCGCTCGGCTTCGGCCGTCTGCCCAGCCAGCAACGCGCGCATCGACTTGTCGCGGGTCAGCACCCAACGCTGCGTCGGCTGGCAGAGATCGTCATCTAGGTTTTCCAGAGTGCGCAACCAGCGATCGGCCTCGTCAATGTCCCCGGCGGTCAGCATGGTGTGGAAGCGGTGCGAGTAGGCATACCAGCGATCGATGGGATCGCCGAGCTGCTCGGCGAGGTGAACATACTCGTTGGTCGCATCGAGGCGTTCGGCATGCGCATCGGGCGTCCAAATGGCGACGAAGCGGGTGCGGAATATGAACGCCAACGTGGTCGGATCGCCGAGGCGACGCGCCATCTCGATCGCCTCACGATCGAGGGCGCGAATGCGCGCCGATTGGTTGGAGTACGCTAGCTCGCACACCAGCGTGCCGAGCACGCGCGCGCGTGCCGCGCTATCCGCCGGGCCGAGCGCTGTCAGCGCGGCTTCGAGCATCTCCACCCGTTCGGCATCGACGCGGCCGGCCACCGGATAGCCGCGGGTGTTGGCGAGCACCGCGCGAACCAGACGATCGCCATCGCCGGCGGCGGCGGCCGCGCGCCCGGCGTCGAGTAGGGTGCTGCGATAGGCTCCGTCACCCGCGTCGCGCTGCGCGCCACCCAGTCGGACCAGCAACTCGCGGCGCTCACCCGGCGTCGCGTTGCCGAGCAAGTCGAGCGCGCGATGGTAGTAGATCACCGCTTGATCGTACGCCAATTTGCTCAGCGCGTGATCGCCCGCCTGCGTGCAATAGCGCACCGCCTGGCTGGCGTCGCCACGGACCGCGGCTTGGCTGTAGTGATTGGCCAACGCGGTCACATCATCGGGACGGCGCGCGAGGACGGCGTCGGCCACGCGCCGGTGCAGGCGCGCCCGACGCGTCTCGCCGAGGGATTCGTACAGCGTCGTGCGCACCAACGCGTGCGCGAAGCGATAGCCCTCGACGCCGGTTTCCTCGACCAGCCGCGCCGCCACCGCCGACTCGAGCGCGGCGAGCAGCCGCTCCTCATCGTAGTCGCCGAGGGTCGCCAGCACCGCGAGATCGAAATCGCGCCCGATCACCGCGGCCAATGTCAGAATCTTGGTCGCCGCGCCGGGCAAGCGATCCAAGCGCCGGCCAATCACCTCGCGCACGCTGTCCGGAATCCCAAACTCCGCCAGCGGGCGCGCGTTCGCCCAACGCTCGTCGTGCCGCACCAGCGCGCCCGACTCCACCAAGTGGCGCAGCACTTCGCCGACGAAGAACGGGTTGCCCTCGGTTTCTTCGTGAACCGCGTGGGCCAAGCCATGCCCCATCGTCTCGATCGGATGCCCCGCCGCGCGCTCCAAGAAGGCGGCAACCCCGGCTTCATCGAGCCCCGCGAGCGTGAGCCGCTCCACGCCATCGGCGCGGCGCAGATCGGCGAGCACCGCGGTGAGCGGATGATCGCGGTCGATGTCGGTATCGCGATGGGTTCCGACGATCAGCAAGCGTCCCGACTCTCCGGCGCGTGCGATGTGTCGCAACAGCAACAGCGTGGGCTTGGCCGCCCAGTGCAAGTCGTCGAGCACCAGCACGAGTGGGCGTTCCGCTGCAGCCGTCGTCAACCACGCCGCGACGGCATCGAACAAGCGATAGCGTTCCGTGTCAGGATCGGAGTGCAATGGTGGCGGCAGATCGATCACCTTGTTGGCGAGCGCGGGCACGAGCCGCACCAACTCGCCGGCGTAACGACCGAGTTGCTCGCGCAAGCGCTCGACCGGGGTGTATTCGATGAAGGAGGCGAGAGCTTCGACGAAGGGCTGAAACGGCACGCCCATATCCTCATCGCAGCGGCCGTACAGCACGCTGGCACCATCGAGGTGAGCGAGCCGCGCGGTTTCCGCCGCCAAGCGCGTCTTGCCGATGCCGGGCTCACCGGCAACGAACACGACGCGGCGCGTACCCGCGGCGACCTGCTGCCAGGTGGCGGTCATCGCCGTCAACTCGGCCTCGCGCCCGGCGAACTGAAACTGCTCGCCACCCCCCAGCAGTGGCGGCAACGGAATCGGCGGTGTGTCCGCGGACGCCTGCGGCAGCGGCTCCCACGACACGCGATGCGCCGTCACCGGCTCATCAAAGCCTTTGAGCGTCAACTCGCCGAGCGCGGTGAACGCGTGACCGCGACCGCGCGCCATCAGCCGCACGACGTCGGCGACGACGATTTGCCCCCCCTCCGCCGCCGCACACAACCGTGCCGCCTCGACGACCGGTGGCCCGTACAGATCGTTGTCCTCGCGCGTCGCCTCACCCGACGATGCTCCCACGCGAATGGCGAGCGGTAACGCCGGGAGTTGCCGGGCGTGGAGGTCGGCGGCTTGCTGCATCGCGACGGCGCAGGAGAGCGCAGCGGCCGCACTGGCGAAGGTCACCATCAGTCCATCACCGGTGGTTTTCACCTCCGTCCCGTTGTGGGCCGCCACGGCAGCGCGCAGCGCGCTGAAATGATCCCGTCGGAGTGTCTCGTACGCATCATGGCCGAGCGCACTCGCCAGCTCGGTCGAGCCGACGAGATCGGTGAACACTACGGTGATCGTCTCTGTGCGCACCATCTAGCCCCGCCGCGTCTCTATGTGATCCAAATCCACCGCTCTGGACCTGTCTAAGCGCGTGCCGTTCTCAGGGTCAAGCGAACTGCGGGGTAGGTCGGATGTCTACCGATTGTGCAAGCCGTCGCGCAATCGCTGGAGTCGAGTGATCTCACGCGCCATCCCGAGGGTTTGGGCGCCATCGAGACCGGCAGCAATCAGTTCTGCGGCGCGCGCGGTGTCATTCGGACCATGCCGCGACAGCAGCATCGCCGCGTACGCGCGCTGGGTGGACACGACGCTCGCCGGGGCGCCGATCCGGGTGTTGGTCGCAAGCGCGCGTTCGAAGTGCTGCTGCGCCTCTTCCCACCGCCGCAGACACGCCGCCAGCATGCCGCAGGGGTAGGCAAACGATCCCAGGCACAAGATCGTGTTGGACATGACCGCGACTTGGTGTGCGAGCGGATCGATCTGCGGGTAGAGCAGTGCGGCGGCGCGGTGATCACCCAGATAGTCGCAGGTTTCGCTGAGCCGGAGCATCGCGACGCTCCACGTCCAATCCAGCGGAAACACGTAGTCGTGCGCGCCGAGAATCTCAAAATGTTTGCGGGCATCCTCAAGTTGATCGATCTCGCAATACAGGAGGGCGAGCCCGGCGCGCCAGGCAGGAATGTTCGGCATGGCCTCGACATTGGCGCGCAAGGTGTCTGCAAATTCCGCGAAACGCCCCTGATCGTGACGGAGCACGTAGAGCTGCGAGCCGAGCACGGCGGTGGAGTCTTGATTGCCACCGGCCACGCCGACCTCGAAGGCGGCGAAGGCCTCCCGCTCGGCGTCGGGGTCGCAGCGCAAGATCAGCAACATCGTGCGCGAGTGCTGTACCAGGAGACGATAGAAGGGCTGGTGCAACGCCTCGGCGAGCGCGTGCATGCGCTCGATCGCGTCGTGGGTGCCGGCGCCATCGCCGGATTCCAGCAGCGCGCCAGCGCGATGGAACGCGGCGAAGAAGCCCAGCTCGTAGCTTTCCAACTGCGCAGCGCGCTGCTCCAGCTCCGCGATGAGGGAAAGTCGCTCGGCGAGCGTAGCCGGGTCGTTGATGGCAAAGACATGCGCGGCCAGGGCCGAACCCAGTGCGGCGGGATCGTCGAGTCGGCGAGCCATGGCGAGCGCATCGCGCGCTATGGTGCTCCGACGTGTATGGTCCGGCGTGAAGATCAGCTCGACCGCCAACTGGCCGAGCAACCGCGCGTGCAGCAGGCTGTCGCGACCTTCGAGCGCCGCGCTCGCTTCGGTATAGAGCTGGATCAGCGCCGGATCGGCTCCGAGACTGCTGGTGAAGTATCCACCCGGGCGGGCGCTGCCGAGCGCGGCGAGACCCAAGCGCGTTGGATCGCGTCGCCGGCGCGCCAGCGCGGCGGCGCTCGCCATCACGTCACGATAGCGCGCGTCGCTGGCGCGCCGTTGGGCATCACCCAAGGCGAGCAACAGGTCGCACCGCAATTGTTCGGTCGCGTCGTCGTGCGATTCGAGGACGGCGAGGGCCGCTTCATAGTGTGCCGCCGCTTGCTCGTACGCCAGACTCGCCAGCGCCTGATCGCCCGCCTGGTGGGCGTACGCGACGGCCTTGCTGACATCGGCCACGCGCGTCGCGTGGAGCCCGCGGATCCAATGGTGCGCCAGTTCGTCGATCCGAGTACCCGGCGTGGACTGCGTGAGCGCTTCGAGCGCTTCGCCGACGCGGCGGTGCAGGCGAGTGCGGCGCGCCGCGCTGAAGCCTTCATACAGCGCGGTGCGAATCAGCGCGTGGCTGAAACTGAAGTGCCCCGGTCTGCCCCCGACTTCGTGAATCAGGGCCGCGGCGGACGCTTCGTCGAGCGCGTCGAGCGCATCGTCCTCGCTGGTGTCGGCGACACGCGCGAGCAGTGCGAGGTCGAAGTTGCGCCCGATGACCGCGGCAAGGCTCAGGATGCGGCCGGTGGCGTCCGACAGGCGCGCGACGCGGCGGCCGATTACCTCGCGAACGCTGTCGGGAATCCCGAGCCCGCCGATGTGGCCATGGTACGTCCACTGGCCACCCTCTTGGAACACGGCGCGCGACTCGACTAGATGACGGAGAATCTCGGTGACGAAGAACGGGCTCCCGTCGGTCTCCTGTTGAATCGCCTGTGCGAGGGCAATGCCGGCGTCGGTGAGTTCGTGACCGGCCAGAGCACTGATCAGGGCAACCACCGCGTCGTCGCCGAGTCCGCGCACGAGGAGGCGCTGGACGCCGTTTTCGCGCCGCAGGTCGGCGAGTAACGGGGTAAGTGGATGGGTGCGCGATACGTCGCTGTCGCGATAGGTCGCCAGCATGAGCAACCGCAGCGGCTGGCGCGAACGCACGAGGTGACGGAACAGCAACACCTCGGGCTGGGCGGCCCAGTGCAAGTCGTCGAGGATGAGCAGAACTGGGTTCTCCTGTGATGCGGCGGAAAGGAGGCCGGCGGCAGCCTCGAACATCAAGTAGCGCTCGGTTTCCGGTTCGGCCGGCTGCGGTGCCGGCAGATCGGTCACGCGCTTCGCCAGTTCCGGGACTAACCGGGCGAGTTCACCGCCGTGAGCGCGCACGTGCGCGGCGAGCACCGCCTCGGGCGCATGCACAACATAATGCTGGAGAGCTTCAACGAACGGCCGATACGGCAAACCGATCTCTTCGTCGCAGCTTCCAAACAGAACGATGGCGCCTTCGGCGTGCGCGGCGCGTGCGGCTTCGGTCGCCAGGCGGGTCTTGCCGATACCGGCTTCGCCTGCGAGCAAGACCAGTTGTCGTTCTCCGGCGCTCGCTTTGGCCCAACACTCGCGCAGGAGCGTCTGTTCGGCCGTGCGGCCGAAGAGCGCCAGCGGCTCAACCGTTGCGAAGCGCGGCGGCAGCGGGATCGTTACCTGAGCCGTCTCGTCTGCGAGCGGTTCCCACGCGACGGTGTACGCGGTCACCGGCTCGGCCAATCCCTTCAACGTGAGGTCACCCAGCCGGCTGAAAACGTGGCCGCGCCCGCGCGCCATCAGCCTGACGACATCGCCGACGACGATCTGTCCTGCTGCCGCAGCCGCGCACAACCGCGCGGCTTCAACCACTGGCACCCCGAAGAGGTCGTTGTCCTCGCGACTCGCTTCACCCGACGACACGCCCACGCGAATGGCAAACGGTCCCCACAACGTGCGGCGCGCGTGTTGGTCGGTCGCCTGTTGCAAAGCGATCGCACACGCCACCGCATCGGCCGCGCTGGCGAAGGCCAGCATCAAGCCGTCGCCGGTGGTCTTCACCTCCGACCCGTTGTGCGCCGCGACGGCCGCACGCAACGCCTGGAAGTGCTCTTGGCGAAGTAGTTCGTACGCGTCGTGTCCGAGCCGGCCAGCCAGTTCAGTCGAGCCCACTAAGTCGGTGAACACCACGGTGACGGTTTCGCTGCGGGCCATCGTTCAGCGGCTGCCTTCTCCGTGTGAGGCACGTGCGCCTCAGCGCGGGCCACACTGCGGCAGTTCGGGCGCCGCCGGGAGCGGCGCATCTTCACCGACGATCTTCAGGTACTCGACCAACGCCCAGCGGTCGGCATCGGACATATCGGTGCCGTACTCGTGTCCGCTATTGGCATTGCCCACGCCACTGGTGCGGAAGCGGAAGCCGCCAAGAAAGCGCGTCGATTCGTAGCCCACATGCTTCGGGTCGTACTCAAAGTTGCCGACGAAGAAGGTCGCATCACGCTGCGCCGCTGGCAGCAACAACTGGTAGAGGTTCGGCACCGAGCCATTGTGCAGATATGGAGACGTGGCCCAGATGCCGTCGAGCGGTGCGGCGCGGTACATGCGCGGCGCGCGGACTTCGTCGGGGCGGCCGAAGCCGTCGAACTCCGCTCGTTGCGCAGCGGTCAGACCGAGCTCGTCGTACTGGCGCGTGATCACGCGACTGGTGATGTAGCGCAGTCCGTCGGCCGCGGAGCTGTGGCGCAGGGCCGGATCGGACGGATCGAGCTTGCTGAGGTCGGCGGTGCGGTTCGCGAAGTTGTCGGCGGCGCGCGGATCGGTGCCGATCTGATC
Source organism: Binatia bacterium (assembly GCA_041477755.1). GTDB lineage: Bacteria > Desulfobacterota > Binatia > HRBIN30 > JACQVA1 > JACOST01. The sequence goes on along the minus strand of JBGOUW010000168.1, from coordinate 1,710 downwards.
GACGGGGAACAGCGCCACCTGCCACTCCGGCAGCATAGTGGTCGGCGCAGGCGAGTGCGGCGGATGCCAACCGGTGTGGTACTCGGCGACGCGGGGATCGTGACACGACGCACAGTGCTGATCATAGAGATCTTTGCCGCGTGCCGCCTTCGTTCGGTCGATCGTACCGAGAACGTCTTCCGGCCAGCGTGGCGTCTGCAATTGGGCGAGCGTCGTCTCGACGCAATGGAGCGCGGCAACCTCCACGGTCGATTGGTAGCGCTCGGCTGCGGGGACCAACTCACCGTCGGCGTTCACGAGTCTGAGCGGCGCATCCAAACCGAGCGCGGTGCCGGCGTTGCGCATCATCGGCTGGTGGATCGAGCCGTTCCACTGCGCCCAGTCGAGCAACCAGATATCCCACAGGTGCGGGATACTCACCGGCGCATCGGCACGGCGGTAGTTGGCGGGCACTTGCAGCCGGTCAGCGAACAGCGTGTTGCCGATGCGCCCAAGCGCGTCGGTGCGGCCGAAGCCGTCCTGCGTAAGTGATTGGCCGTGATACCACTGGGTGATGCCTTGGGAGAGGAACGTGTGGAGTACGGAAGCGAAGGCGTGGCGCAGCTCGCGCTTTCCGTTGGGATAACGCACGCCCAAGACCTTCTGGGCGAAGTGATCGAACTTCCAGGGAAGGATGTAGGTGGTGAGCTGCGCCACGGCCAACGCCTCGATAAATTGGTTCATGTCGTGCATAGCGGCGCCGCCGTCGATGCGGATGCCCTTTCCGCCATAGTTGATCTGACCCGAGTGACACGTCGCGCACGCGAGATCGAGCATCTCGTCACCGGTGTTCGCATCGCGATGCTTGGTGAAACCGACCGGCAACTGGTCGGGGTTGCCAACCGGATCGTCGTCGATGAGGAAGCCGAATTGCGCTAGATGGTCGGGCGCGGCAAAGCGCTGAGACCCGACTGGCCGCTCCAGCGCCAGCAGCCATTGATAGCGCATGCCGAGCAACTCCATGCCCTGCGGCGTGCGGTAATACGATTGCCGATCGTGCTCCGTCCAACCTTGATCAAGGTAGACGATCGGCACGCGCTGGCGCTGCGGCAGCACCGTGCACTGAGCGCTGAGCAGAGCGAATAGCGTCGTCGCAATTACGTGATGGCCGCGCATTGCACCCCCCGATTCTAGTGACTCCTGGCTGGTGACTCCTACTTCCTCGTCAACTCCTATTCTTCGTTTGCCTCGTCGGCCCATCACATGCGAAAGACGCCGACCTTGGGATCGGGGATGGGTGCATTGAGCGCCATCGCGATACCAAGCGCCAGCACGGAGCGCGTATCGGGAGGATCGAGAACACCGTCATCCCAGATGCGCGCGGTGGAGTAGTAGGCGCTGGCTTCTTCCTCGTATTTGGCCAGCACCGGCGCCGTGAGCTGCTGCTGCTCATCGGCGGACAACGATGCGCCGCGCGCTTTGAGTTGCTCGATCTTGACCGTCAGCAGCGTTTGCGCCGCCTGTTCGCCGCCCATTACCGAGATGCGCGAGTGCGGCCACATGAAGAGCAACCGCGGTCCGTAGGCACGGCCGCACATGCCGTAGTTGCCGGCGCCGTGTGACGCGCCGATGATCACGGTGAACTTCGGCACCTGTGCGGTGGCCACCGCATGCACCAGCTTCGCCCCGTGCTTCGTAATGCCGCCATGTTCGTATTGCTTGCCGACCATG
>JBGOUW010000531.1:0-3459 GCA_041477755.1 Binatia bacterium | reverse complement strand
GTACCTCGACTCACGCCTTGCACGAAGCGCAGGTGACGACCGCTACCCGGGACACCCGTCTCGACGTAGAAGCCGTCGTCGCGGGCGCGATTGCCGATGGTGCGCGCCAACCCACGGACACGGAGAGCGGCCGGCACGATCGCAACGCTCAGCGGATCGCCGCTCCACCCGGCGGGCGCGGTCTGAGTGATGGTGACCGTGCAGTTGTTGCCACTGCCACCGGGCAACGTCTGCACCACGAAGATCCGTCGCCGATGATTCGCCGGCACGGTGATCGTCAGGGGAGTTTGGCCGATGCTGAACTCGGACGGGGCGACGACGCAGTCCGCAGCGTTTGAGGTCGCGAGTGTAATCTGCAGCCCACTGGCCGGCGCCGGATCACTCAGGACAACGTGATAGACATCCTGCAGACCACGTCCCAGCGTATCGGGACCGCTCGACGTGATCGCGTTCGTACTCGCAAAGGCTCGGCGTATATCGAATATGTTGGCCGCGATAAATGCCAGCGCCAACAGCGCGAGCGCACCCCCGGCAATCAGCCTCAACGTCCGACTGCGAACTGCGAAAGCTTCCGAATGCGCCATGATCTCTCCCCCCCGAAAGAAGCAACCGGCGAATCGACCTGTTGTGCTGCGTGATTCTGTTTGCGCTCTTAATCCTTGGGGTGAGGTTGTGTCAAGAACAAATCACAGATCGGCTGCATCAACTGATTGACAGGAGTTGACTCAACGGAGGTAGCCGAGCGCCCGCAGCGCCGCTTCGGCGCTGCCATCGTCCGCAGGCGCAACCGCATGCGACCCTGCCGCGGCGCCGCCCGCGAGCGGCGCGTACAACTCGCGCAGCGGCCGTATCGACTCGTTGCTCCCCGCCAGATCGCGCTGCTCACGCGCGTCGTTGGCGAGCCAATAGACCTCCTCCTTGCCGTTCTCCCAGTGCACGTACTTGAACTGATCCGTGCGCAGGCCGGTGCGCTCTTCGGCAAACAGCATGTTCTCGACCAAGGCGAGTCGCCCGCCAGCCGGAGCCGTAGGTGCATGCGTCAAGCCGCGCAGCGTCGACCCATCGAGGTCGGCTGGCGGCGTGATGTCGAGCAAATCCAGAATCGTCGGGGCCACGTCGATGATCCGCACTACCGGCGCAACCCGGGTTTCTACCGGCAGATGGCCTGGCCAGCGCATCAACAACGGCACGTGAATCAATTCTTCGTACACCGTGTGCCCATGCTCTACGCCGCCGTGCTCCCAGAACTCCTCACCATGGTCGGCGACCACGACCACCAACGTCTGCTCGCGCAAACCCTGCGCATCGAGCGCGGCCAGCACCTGCCCTATGGCGGCGTCAACACTCGCAACCTCGGCGCGGTAAAGATCGCGCACGGCTTCCTTCTGCTCCGCGCTGAGTCGAATCTCGCCGCTGCGGAGCCGCGCGACATCCGGCGACGTGAGCGCGAACGGAGCCGGGTTACGTCCATCGCTCGCAAACGACGTGTCGCCGCGGAAGCTCTTGTGACGCGTCACCCCTGCGCGGCTATAAGGCGGATGGGGATCGATGTAGTGCAGCCAGAGAAAGAATGGCCCCCGGCGGTTGCGCGCGAGCCAGCGCACCCCGTGATCACTGACGGTCTCACCACGGTCGCCGATGATGAGGTCCGGCGACCACCAGCGCACCAGCCGCATCACGGTGGTGTCGCTGAAGGCCAAGAACGCTTCCGACTCGATCGTCACGTTCTCATAGCCGTCGAAGCCCGAGCCGAGACCGTAGCGCAATGCGAGATAGGGATTGGTGACGATCGCTTGCGTTCGATAGCCGCGTTCCCGCAGCGCCGTCGTCAATCGCCACGCTTCCGCGGGCAAGGCGGAACGACCGAGCGGATCGCGGCGGTTGGTGATGACGCCGGCTCCGTGGTGGTGGGGGTTTTGTCCAGTCAACAGCGACGCCATCGCCGGCAATGTCCACGGCGCTGACGTGATCGTCTGCTCGAACACCACGCCCTCGTGTGCGAGCTGGTCGAGGTGTGGTGTCAGGCCATGAGTATCGCCGTAGCAACCGAGATGATCGGCCCGCAGCGTGTCGATCGAAATCAACAGAATGTTCGGCTGATTCGACTGCGGCGGCGCCGACGAGCGCGCGGCGACGCCCCATACCCAATCAGTCGCGAAGAACCGCAGCGGCGGCCAGAGCAAGAGCAGCGCAGCGAACAACGCGCAGCGCGAAAGGAAGTACAACGGTCGCGCCACGCGCGCCGCGTACCAAGCCGTCGCCGCGCCAATCACTGCCGCGGTCCCGCCTGCGAGTCCAAGAGCCGTTACCCACACCGCCGCGGTCACTTGCCAGTCGGCGGCCTGGCCAACGTCGCGTAAGCGATCGGTCACCGCGCTACACCACGGCCATGCGATCGATAGCCCCCCCACAAAACCGAGCACGACGGCAAAGAGCGAGAATGTTCGCCGCGGCGTTCGACCGAGGGGCAGCAGCGCCACGGGGACCAGTAACGCGACGGCTAACACCATCCACGCAAGCATCGGGACAGAAAGGTACAGTGCGAGATACTGGCCGGGCTGCACAAACGCATTGGCTTGTGCGGCCACCAAGGCCTCGCGCGCGCCGAAGACGAAGCCACCGACCACCCCGACCGTGCCCGCCAGTCGAAGCCGTTCGGCCACCGTCATGACCCACCACTCACGGATGCGCGCCGGCGACGGCTGCCGTCGCTTGGCGCACGCGGGTTCGTACGATCAGCGTCGCGGCAACCACCGTGGACGTCAGAATCAAGTTGAGGTGCAACGGAGCCGGTCGCAACAGTTCGAGCATAAAGGTCGCGCCAAAGAACAGCAGGTACGTGTTTGCCCACACTTCACCATCGACGTGTTTCATCTCTTGCCAGCGGCGCCCGAGCACGTACATCAGCACACCGATGCCGGCGAAGTAGAGCTGCAACGGGTGCACCGGCAACGACCGCGGCATCGGTCCCGCAATCAGGCCTTGCATCATCTGCCACTCGTACACGCGCGCGCTGGGCGGGAACGTGACCGCCAGTGGAAAGTGCGTCACACCCCCGAAGCAACAGCCGTTGAAGAAACAGCCGAGTCGAATGAACGCGACCGCGACGCCCACCGCCGGCATGATCGCGTCGGCAAAGCGGCGCGTCGGCAATGCGAAGCTGCGGCCGATCCACGGCAGCGCCGCGGCCAGCAGCAGAATGCCGCCGGGAATTCGGAACCCGTGCCAGAAGATCTTCCACAAACTGTTCTGTCCAATCGGCATCGGGTCATCGTCGGGGAACAGCACGTGCTCAGTAAGAAACAGCAACTTCGAACCGGCGAAGATCACGAACGCCACTGCGCACACCGCCAGGAATGATTCGCGCGCTGGGAATCCCGCGCGCTCGGAGAGGCGTGTACCCGACCACACGCCGAGCACTACCGCGACGCCCCACATCAGGAAGTACGTCGATAGTCC
>JBGOUW010000307.1:0-6243 GCA_041477755.1 Binatia bacterium | reverse complement strand
ACGAGCGCAAGTCCGCAGCGTGTAAGCGGAGGGCTCAGGAGCTCAATCCTCAATCGCAGCTGGCCGCCATGGCGGACTGGCTGGAAGGACTTCGGTGGAAAGAGCCGACTGCTTGGTCATGTAATTGACCGAAGGGCCGTATACGGTCAGCACGGTGATTCCGCAATCCCTATGAAGCTGTCCCGTTTCCGTGGACGGTTATGGGCTTGAGAGATTTCTGAGCTCTTGGCGTGAGTGTTTATATCAAATACCGATGATCAACGGGGTGAAGACATCGTGCTTCAATCGCGAGCCGCAGCTTGGCATAACCCGCCGTTGCTGCGGACGCGCGGAAAAGATGCCGCGCGCCGCAGAACGCCAGCGTTCGGCCGGTGCATGGCGCGACCGATTGCGCACGAGCCCGGATCGTCTTGGGGAACCTTCGTTCCCACTGAGGTGTCGAGGAGTGCTCACTCACGGCGGGAAACCGCTCGGTCGCTACGAACGGGCTTCAGCGCCTCGGCGAGTTTGCGCGGGACTTCGAGGCAAAAGAACCGATCGGCATCGTAGCCGTAGTCTTCGCCACTCTCGTCGACAACGCGGAGGTAGCCGCGGGCGTTTGCGAGCGCGTCGGGAACGATCCGGTAGAGTTTCCCCACTTCCAACGAAGCCTCGTAGCCGTCGTTGTTGGTACAGACGGCGAACCGATTCTTCGGCGTGGAGCGTTTTCTCATCCCTCGTTCGGCAGCGTCCATCGCACGGCCAAACGTATACCACCGCTTCGATGGAGCGAACAACTCACGTGAGCGCTTGAGCTACACGCGGGAAGCCTACTTGCTCGGCCCGAGAGCCGGCGCAATTACCGGCAGGCGGCGGGTTCCAACGTCTGGAACGTGATCGCGCACACGCCGTCGCGGTTGTCGCCCCTGGCGATACCCATGCGTCCGGCGTTGTCACCGAGGAAGTGGACACTCGAGCCGAGGGCTGAGGCGGAGAGCGTGAACGGTGTCAGCGTCGCGTTGACGTTGCCCTGATCATCGAGCAGTTGGAACACCGCGAGCGGCTCTACCCCGACTCCCTGCCAGCGCGGGTAGTGCACCACCCAATCGCCACCAACGGCATTGATCTGAGTGCTCCACTTAAGGTTCGCCTTCTGCGCGGTGACGTCGAGTACCTGGTCCGCCATCGGGCTCGCGCTCTTCCAGGTGCGCCGGAAGCTGGCGAAATGAACCTGCCACGGTGCGGTGTTCGACCGCCGCGAGTTCTCCGTCCAGATCGATGCGAAGTGATTCCCGTTCCACGCGATGTCGGGGAACTCGTCCCACAAGTACTCCTTCGTGGGCACAACCTTTTCCTGGACGCTGAGGCCGAAGCCGTTGGTGGGCAGGTACTTCGTCTCGACTCCGCCAAGGCTGATCACAATGTCTTTCACCACCACAATGGTGAAGCCCGAGCCGTCATACGCGGCGGCCGGATAGAATGAATGGGTGAAGTCGAAATCAACCAGATTGTAAACCGGACTGAGCGGCGTCCCGTGCGGATCGAGGCGAAACGCGTAGCTGCAGGAGTGCCCCTCGCAGTTGCCTTCGATGACACCGAGGAACCCGCCTGGGTAGCTATCGAAGTCGCTCGTCGCTTCATTGTCGTAGACCGCACTGTAGAACAGCGCCGGCCCGACGGTGCGTTGCCCGGAGAGCACCCCATCGAGCGAGAGGTCGTAGTAGTAAAGCGTGGTGACGCTGGCGATGATCAAGCCGTAGTGGTCAGTGTTCCACGCGGCGTTGTAGTAGCGATCGCGGAATGCGATGCGCGGGATGTCCATGATCCACATCGGCCCCACGGTGAGCTGTCCCTGAAAATCGACGTGGGCGTAGTAGAGGCGCGCTTTGTTCGCCACCGCCGGATCGGCCCGCAGCCAGAAGATGCCCCAACCGAAGTCGGTTGGCACGGTCTTGGTGAGCCACACGCTACCGCCTTGCTGCTGATCAATCAGGGCGTCGGCGGAGAAGTCCCAGTTCAGCCCGTTGACGCACGTCGGCGTGGCCGTCGCAGTCGGTGTCGCGGTTGCCGTTGGCGTCTTGGTAGCGGTCGCGGTGCGAGTGGGGACCAACGTGCGTGTCGGCGTGCGCGTGATGGTGGGCACGCGCGTGAGCGTATTGGTCGGCGTGCGTGTCTGCGTTGGGGTGGACGTCGGTCGCCGCGTGTTCGTCATGGTCGAACTCGCGGTCGGCGTCCGCGTCGGCACCGGCGTCACCGTTGAGGTCGTTGTCTTGGTCGCGGTGGGCGGCCGCGTCGCAGTCGCGGTGCTGGTGAGCGACGGTGTCGCCGTCGGAGTCTTGGTCTTCGTAGGCGTGCGGGTCGCCGTAGGCACGCGCGTGTTGGTAGCTGTCGCCGTGTTCGTCGGCGTCCGAGTAGGCGAAGTCGTCGCCGTCGAACTGGCGGTGCTGGTCGGCCGCTTGGTAGCGGTCTCTGTCTTGGTCGGGGAACTGGTCGATGTCGCCGTCGGCGTTCGCGTATTGGTGGCGGTGAGCGTCGGACGCGACGTGATCGTCGCGGTACGCGTCGCCGTCGGGACGCGAGTGCGCGTATCGGTCGCACTGGCGGTCGCGGTGCGCGTCGCCGTCAGCGTTCGAGTGCTGGAGGGCGCTCTCGTATTGGTCGCGGTCGATGTCGCCGAGGGCGTCCGCGTCGCCGTCACTGTCGGCGTCTCGCTCGCCGTTGCCGTGGGAACGCGTGTTCGGGTGGCGGTTCGAGTGTTGCTCGGCGTGCGGGTCGGCGTCGCCGTCGGTGTGGATGTGGGCGTCGATGAGGGCACCCGAGTGCGCGTGAGAGATGGCGTGATGGTCGGACGCAATGTCGGGCTCAGGGTGATCGTCGGAGTTTGGGTCGGAGTCCAGGTGAGGATGCGCGTCGATGTCGGCAAAGTCTGCGCCCATGCGGATGCGCAAGTGCACAGCACTCCAGCGAGCAGGACGACAGCGATTCGACGGATTTTCACTCGTGGCGACATTCAACCTGTTCGGTTCAGCAACCGTCATTCCATCCCGAAAAGGCCCTGCGAGGTTGCTTCTCCGCACGTCAGCCGTGTCACTGGCGCATCACGCGCGTCCAAAAGTGACTACCATGTGCCGTCGGAGAGGCTAACCGCGGCAGCGATTCAGGCTCAGTCGACCAGCGGGATCACACTGATCGAGCCGTTCTCCTCAAGGACGGCGAAGCGAACCTTCGACGGTTCGGTTATCCCGCTCCGTCGCAGCGCCCCGAGCAGATCATCGTGCGTGATGCGCTCGCGCTTGAGGTTCGCCTCGATGATCTTACCATCGTGAATGAGCAACGTGGGCACCGCCTCCAGCCAGCGTCGAGCGCGCTTGGAGCGATACGTCAACTCGACCACGGCCGCATTCAGCGCGAGGATGACCGCCGCGCCAATGAGCCCGCCACCGAGCGAGTTGTCGTTGCCGATGACCGCGTTCTGCACCACGTTGGAGATGAGGAGCAGCAGCACCAAGTCGAACGGCGTGAGCTGGCCGACTTGCCGTTTCCCGGTGAAGCGGAACGCGGCGAGAATGAAGAGATAGACGACGACCGACCGAAAGACTTTCTCGGCAACCGAGATGTCGGGAACAAACAAATGCATCATCGCGTGTCCTCCGCGCCGGCACGCCTCTCGCTGGCGCGCACCAGCCCCTGGATGAGATACGGACGCAATTCACTGGCCGGGATGATGGCTTCCAACGACCCGACAGCACGCGCGCGCTCGACCGTGTGAATCGCGTCGAACTCCGCCGCCACTTCAGCCTGCTTCTCGATGATGATCTCGGCAAGCGTGCGCTCCACGGCTGCGTGGTGCTCGCCGTCCACGCTGCGCCGTACCGCGGCCATGCGCGGATCGGCGACCGCGCGCGCGCGCACCTCGCGGGGAAATACCACGGCGGCCGCCGGCCCCCCGCCAATGACCGACGCGTACGAGCCCTCCAGCGCCGCGGCGCGCAAGTCGTCGTTGAGCGCGCGCGAGAACACCACGTACGCCCCGCCATGGTAACGCGACACCACCGCGAACAGCAGCGGACCCTCGAAGTTCACCACCGCACGAGCGATGTCGGCGCCATACTCCAGTTGCAACTTCCGCATCGACTCGGGCGAGCCGTCGAAGCCCGAGAGATTGGCCAGGATCACCGCCGGCCGGTTGCCGCTGGCGGCGTGCAGCGCGCGCGCCACCTTCTTGGCCGAGAGCGGAAACAAGGTACCCCCGTTCCAAGTCGACGGCCCGTCAAGCGGGCGGAAGCCCTCGCGAGGGACGTTCTGACTCTCGATACCGATCACGCATGCCGGATGGCCGCCGAGATACGCATCCCATACGATCGCCGTCTCGGCTCCGACCATCGCCCGCCAGCGCTCGAGGTGACCGCCATCTTCGTCGATCACCGCGCGCATCACCGCACGCATGGCGAACGGCCGCTTGCGGTCCGGATTGCACTGGTCGTCAAAAATCTCTCCCACCGTCGCAAAGTCATGCCCCTCTTCGACGTCGTAGGGCGCCGTACAGATCGAACGCGTCGGCGAGTCGATCGTCACCCGCCTACGCGGGGCAGCTTCGCCCGGCACGACGTACGTGTAGCGATAGTGATCGTAGAGAATTCGATAGGCCTCGACGAGGTTGTGGGCGTAATACTGCGCTTCCCCGTTCGGACCCATGACGCGCTCGAAACCGCCGATGGCCACCTCGTCTTCGGCCGCGACCGCCCCCGACGCCTCCAGCGCCGCGCGCCCGGTGAGCACCATCGAACCACCGGGAGTCATGATGAGCACTCCACGGGTGTGCGTGAGCATCGTGCTGAGTGCGTCGAAGTAACTCTGCGCGCCGACGTTGACCCCGTGCACGATCACGTGAATCACGCCGCCGGTCTCGGTGAAGGTGACGATGCGGCGCACCACACGCGCCGTCGCATCGAGATTCTCGGTGCCGCTCTCCATGGCGATGCGCGCGCCGCTTGACACCGGCACCCACTCGACCGGCACGCCCAGCCGTTCCGCCAGATCAATCGCCGCCACGATCCGATCGCACTCCGGTGCGGCCAGCGATCCCATGCCCACAGTCGGGTCAGAGAGGATGAGCACCCGCTGCATGCCTTCAGGAATCGTGTCCGTCGGCGTCGTGATCACGCCCAACACCACGGAGCTGGGATTCAATCCGTAGGGTCGACCGGACGCGCTGACGGCGGTCGGAGAGGCCGCCGTCTCGTCGAGGTCGAACTCTTCGAACGCACCGGACGGAAATTCGGCCGAGTCGTTCGCGCCGGCGCCGTTACCGTGCGTACCGCCGGTGAGCAGCCGGATAATTTCGTACGGATACACCAGCCCGCGCCGCCGCGCGTCAACCACTTTGCGCTCGTAGTCGGTGGCCGGCCGCAGCGGCTCGTGATGCGGCTCCCGCCAGGTGATCTCCATGCGGCTGCCAGTCGGGTCGGCGATTACGATCTCAACCGGTCGGGCAGCGCGGCGTGGGGCCTGGCGATCGAAGAGGTGAACCCGTGCCACCACCTTCTCCAATCCGAGGTGGCGGATCGCCGGCGCCAGACGTCGCGCCAGGCGTTCGGCCATCATGCGATCGAGGAAGATCTCCGGCGCGACGAACAGCGCGATGCGGTTCCACTGCAAGTGCCGGCGCTGATCGCGCGCGCCGAGGGTGGTGCGCAACGTCCGCGTGGCAGCGTAAAAGGCGCGCTCGAAAGCGGCGATGTGCAGTACCGCTTCGGGCTCGTCGGCCGCGCGCTCGCGGACGTCGGCGAGCACGAACACGCGCTCGTCGCGCGGCACTTTGCGACTGCGACCATAAAAACTATACACGCCCTCGGCGCTCTCAATGCGATCGAGTTCAAACGCCGCCAACCGGTCCAGATCGATGCGGCTCGCCGTCTCGGGGTGAAGCCCGTGCAAATCGTGCCGCTCGCGAACGCCGCCAGCCGCGGGCACGAAGGTCGTGTGCACGCCACCGCTCGCCGCCGGCAGCAGCGTGACCGTGAAGCGGCCCGCACTCAGGTCGTTGGCTGCAAAGTACGCCGCAACGTCCGCGAGCGCGGCGCGGTTGCGATCATCGGCCGGCGCCAGCAGTTCGATCGCGTGCACCGTGCCGCGCTGCGCGCGCGCCGCCTCACAGAGCCGGTGCGCGGTGTTCACCAAATCACCCGTCGCGCTGACGCCCCCGACCACAACTTGGCCGTTCGGAAACTCCACCCGATCGATCCACACGCCGTCGGCCTCGGT
>JBGOUW010000345.1:0-5531 GCA_041477755.1 Binatia bacterium | reverse complement strand
CACGATCAAAACTCCAGCTGCGCGCGACCCAGCACGGCATTGTTCGAGTGCTGGGCCGGATTGGGCGACAGGTTTTTCCCGGCATTGTCGAAGTTGCCGTACAAGTAGTTGACCGAGAAGCGCAGGAACTCGTTGGGGTACCAGTTGACGCCGGCGACGAGGGCGTCGTAGCGGTTGTCCAACTCGGGGTTCGCCGTGCCGTTGGCCAAGATGCCGCCGCCGTGCCGGAGCTTGAAGTATTCGTAGCGCAGCGCCGCTTCCCATGCGCCCCAACCGGGGCTGTTCGCATCCCATAGCGGGTGCGTGGGATGAAGGCGCGCGTTGTATGGCTTGGTCTCCCCGGTGATCAGCCAGGTGCCGCCGACATAGGCGCCGTCGGTGTGAAGACCCGGAAGGTCGCTGCCGTTGACCCCGAATCCGTTGCGCGATTCGTAGGTCTGGATGTACTCGCTGCTGAGTGAGAACGGGCCATCGAACCAGGCGCTGCTCAGGTCGTAGCGCGAGCGTTCACCGTTTCGCTGCACTGCCGGATAAAACGTGAAGCCGGTTTCAGTCGTGCCGGCGATGCTGCTCGTGCTCGTGCCAGCGTCGCTCGGTTGGACTCCGTAGGTGACACCGGCGCCAACGTTCAGGCTGCGCAGATGCTCGGGGCCAGCGCTGGTGAACGGGGCCACCACGGTGCGAAAGTCGACGTCCTTAGAGGCATTGTTGTCGCGGACATTCTGTCCCGCGCCATTCATGCCCGCCAGCTGATACTGAAGCGTCTTGTTCACGAACTGGCCGTAGAGCATGACGCCGATGTCGCGCGAAGGATCCATCGTGCTGCCCACCGTGCTGTTGACTACTGCCGCGCGTTCGACAAAGTCGATGTAGCGCTTCGACAGTAGTTCCTCGTAGCTGAACGGAATCTTGTACTGTCCGATCTGCACGTTGGCTTCGGGTATCGGCGTCATGGCAATGAAGGCATCGCGCAGACCCGAGCTGGACGTGAAGTCGTTCTCCAGCCGCATGCGGAAGTACTTGTAGAAGGTCGCGTCGACGCTCAACCGCGCGCGATCGATGGTCTCGCTATCGACTTGCGTGGTGTTGGGCTCGAAGAAGTAGAAATTGCTGGACACGCGGCCGTTGAATCGCAAGTTGAAGTTGCCGTCCTGCGAACGCACGAAGAAGCCTTCGTCGTAGCCGACCTGCGGCAGTGCGGGGGGTTTCACGGCGGCTTGGGCCACCGCGGGAGCGCTCGCTGCGGCGGGGACACTCGGCTCCAATTTGGCGGCTTCGTCTTTGGTCAGGACTCCCTTGTCGCGTAGGACATCGATCAATCCGCTGCGCTGCGTCGGCGTCAACTCGCTGCCCTTGAGCCGTTCGTACTCCTGCGGAGTCGGCACCTGCTTCTGGCGCAAGACCTCGAGCAGCGCCGCATCGTCGGCACGCACCGACGACGCCTCGACCAGTACGCACCCCACCGCAGTCAACAACGATGCAACGTGTTTGCGCATATCCCCCTCCTTTCGGACCGGCGCGTTATACCAACGTGAGCATAACGGATGCAAGGAACCAACAGTCGGCCGAGTCGGCCGCGACTACTTGCCTGTCCAGACGGGTTTGCGCTTCTCGACGAACGCGCGTTGGGCTTCGCGCGCATCCTCGCTGCGGCGCAGCGGACGGCCGAGCTCTTCCTGGCGACGGTAGGCATCGTCGAGCGAGAGATGAAGGATCTCACGTACTCCACGGCGGGTGTCACGCACGGCAAGCGGCGCGTTGGCCGCGATCGTATCCGCCATCCGCAGCGCGGTAGGCAGCAGTTGGGCCGGTTCGACGATCGCGTTGATGAGGCCGATTGCGAGCGCGCGCTGGGCGTCGATCGGACGCGCGGTTAGCAGCAACTCGTGGGCGTGCACCCACGGGATCTGTTGGGGCAACAGCACCGTGGCGTTGCCGGTCGGGTATAAACCCAGCGCGACTTCTTCGAGCGCAAAGGTCGCGTGCGGCACGGCGAAGCGAATTTCGGATGCGAGCATGAGATCGAAGCCGCCCGCGCGTGCGTGGCCGTTGATCGCACACACCAGCGGTGTCTGCAGATCGAAGCCGGCCAGCAGCGCGGTGGCAACGCTTCGCAGGCCCTCGAACGTTTCGTCGTCGATGCGCTCACCGCGCGCGAATCTTTGTGCCGCGGGGATCGTCGTCGTCATGTCCATTCCCGAACAGAAAACCCGCTCACCAGCGCCGGTCAGCACCGCGCAACGGATCTCCGGATCATCCGCGATCCGCCGCCACGCCGCGGCCAGCTCACGCAGCGTCGGGGGATCGAGCGAGTTCGCCCGTGCCGGCCGGTCGATGGTAACCAGCGCCACGTGCGGGTGATCGGGAAGGAGTTCGAGGCGTGCGCTCATGTCAATTGCGGAGTGCGGAGTGGCGATTGCCGATCGGGTCCCGGATCTCAAACCCGCAATCCACAATCCGCGATCTCAAATTCCTCGCCGTTGCCCCCAGCCGTCCCAATGGATGTGGTTGCTCGCGGGAAGCCGCTTGGCGGGTCTAAAGTCTGTGCCGGTGAAGTGCGCGACCGGTAGCAGCGCGGTTTGCGTAATGGTCGCCGGCAAGTTGAGCAGCGCGGCGGCATCTTGTTCGAACATGAGATGGAGCGTCGTCCACGCTGATCCGAGGCCGCGGGCGCGCAACGCCAGCATCAACGACCACACCGCCGGAAGGATGGAGCCGTAGACCGACGCCTGGGCGAGCACGCCGGCATTCTCCACCCGACCTTCGATACACGGCACGACCATCACCGGTGCTTCGTGCAGGTGCTCGGCGAGGTAGCTAGCCGAGTCGACGATGCGCAACGTTTGCGCGCGGCGCGGATCGTTCTCCTGGAGCTGCGGCGAATTGGCGGACAGCTGGCGGTAGCCGTCGAACGCCCGCCGATAGAGATCGGCGAGGCCTTTGCGTTTGGCCGCATCGCTGATCACGAGGAAGTGCCACCCTTGGCTGTTCGACCCGGTCGGGGCCTGCATGGCGATCTCGAGACAGCGCTGCAGGGTGGCCAGGTCAACCGGCTGCTGGAAATCCAAACGCTTGCGCACCGAGCGCGTAGTGGTGAGTAGCTGGTCGACGATCTTGAGATCCACGGGGTCCCTCCTCAGACGGGGTTGAGGGTAGGCACTAGAGCACAGTGCCTCGTGACGAGCGAGAGGGAGCGATACCGATCTGATTGCGGGTCGAATCTTCGCGCTTGACTCGCGTCTAATCACATTCAAACCGGGCGTCGCGGTAGTCGGACCGTGCGCAATAGTGGAGGGGAAGAGGCTACGTGGATAGTGCATCGACTATTGAGGAGCCAGAGGGCCGCCAGCGGCGCAGTCCGCGCACCGCGTTGGTAGTGGCGGTCGGCATTAGTGGTGTGGCGATTTGGTTGGCCGCCTCGTTTGCGCGCAAGCCGCCGCCGCTGACGGCCCAGCCTTCCGGAATCTCGGTGAACGACCAGGGTGTCGCACTGACATCCGATGCACCGCAGTGGCAGGTCCTGAAGCTTGGGAATCCGGAGGCTGCCACCGACTACTGGAGCGATCTCGTCCCGGCACGGGTGCGAATCGACGAGACTCATTCGTATCGCGTCGGCGCTCCGATTGCGGGGCGCGTTGGCTCGGTCCTGGTCGATCTTGGCCAGCGCGTCAAGAGTGGTGATCCGTTGCTGTCGATTGCGAGTCCGGGCATCGCCGAACTGCGCGCCCACAAGGACCGGGCAGCGGTCGATCTCGAAGCGGCCAAGGCGGAGCTCGCGCGCATTCAGGCGATGGTGACCGCCCGCGCGCTACCGACCAAGGAGCTGCTGACGGCCGATCAGCGTTTCCGCAAGGCCGAGGTGGCGTATCATTTGGAAGTCGCGAAGCTCGATTCGCTCAAGGTCTCCACTCGCGTCGACAACGAGTTCCTGATCGCCGCGCCGAGCGACGGCGTGGTGGTGGAGAAGAACGTCTTGCCGGCGCAGGAAGTGTCGCCGGAGAGCGGCACGTCCCTGATCGTCATCGCGGATCTCTCGACGGTGTGGGTGGTCGCCGACTTATTCGAGGCCGACGCCGTCGATGTGCGTGAAGGCGCCGCCGCGCGCGTGATCAGTCCATCGCTGCCCAGTGGCACCATTGAAGGCGTCGTCGAGATGGTCTCGTCGGTGGTCGATCCGGTACGACACACCATCCCCGTGCGGTTGCGGGTACCGAATCTCGACGGGCGGTTGCGGCCTAACATGTACGCGCAGGTGCGTTTCGCGGTGGCTGCCCATGAAGGTGCGGTGAAGGTGCCGATGTCGGCGATGGTCACCGACGGCGCCCACCAGTACGTCTATATCCACGACGGTCACGGACACTTCATGCGGCGCGAGGTGACTACCGGCTCCGCCCGCGACGGGAGCGTGTTGGTGCTCTCGGGCCTGAGTGGCAACGAACAGATCGTCGAAGACGGCGCCATCCTCCTCGACAACGCCAGCGCGCTCGCTCACTGAGCGCGCGCCGGCGGCACGATCCGATGCTCGACCGACTCCTGCACTACTCGCTGCGCAACCGCTTGTCGGCGATCGTGCTGGCGTTGACCATCGCTGCCGGCGGCTACTACTCCTTTCGCAATCTCACGGTCGAAGCCTTCCCCGACCCCACCGATACGCAGGTCCAGGTCATCACGCTGTTTTCCGGCCAACCGACCGAAGAAGTGGAGCGGCGGATCTCCATCCCGCTTGAACGCACACTCAACGGAACGCCTGGCCTGTTTCGGCTGCGCAGCATCTCGCTGTTCGGGATGTCGTTCGTAACGCTCACGTTCGGCGACGGTGTTGATCCGACCCAGGCGCGCCAGCGCGTACTCGAACGCGTGGCGCAAGCGGAGCTGCCCGAAGGGATTCAGCCGGCGCTGGGGCCACAGGCGACGCCCATCGGCGAAGTCTATCGCTACACCCTCGATGGCAGCCACACCGATCCGATGACGTTGCGGACGCTGCAGGACTGGGTCGTGCGGCCGCAGTTGTTGCGGGTACCCGGCGTGGCAGATGTGGTGTCGTACGGCGGGTTGGTGCGCGAGATTCACGTGCAGCCCGATCCAATCCGTATGGCGGCTTTGGGCGTCGGGCTGTCGGACGTATTCGAGGCGCTGAAGAAAAGCAGCCGCAACGCGACCGGCGGTTACGTCGAGCGCGGTGCGGAGACCTTCGTGATCCGCAGTCTCGGCATCTTGAACGACTTGAGCGACATCGAGCAGGTGCGGGTGGCGTTTCACGACGGTGTACCGGTTACCGTGCGCGACATCGCGGTCGTGAGCGAAGGTTTCGCACCGCGCCAAGGCGTAGTGAGCCGCGGCAGCAACGAGGATGCGATCGAGGGCATCGTGCTGATGCGGCGGGGCGAGAATCCCACGGTGGTTTTGCAAGCGCTGCGCGAACGCGTCGCCGACCTCAATGGCCGTATCCTGCCGAAGGACGTTCGCCTCGACCCGTTTTACGACCGCACGGATCTCGTCAACACCACACTGAAGACTGTGTTCGGCAACCT
>JBGOUW010000148.1:0-9805 GCA_041477755.1 Binatia bacterium | reverse complement strand
CGCGGCAATCGGCATCGTTGAGCAGGTAGACTAGCTCGTCCTCGACGTAGCGGTAGTTGACGTTGAACGGCGCCACCCGCGCCTTGTAAGCGCCAACCATGCCTTCGAGGTACTCGTTGCCGTTGTAGAGATAGATGCCGAGGTGGTCTTGGCCCGATTCGAAGTTCTGCAGCGCCGCACGCTCCTGATGGCAGCCGAGTCCGCGGCTGTGCAGGAAGTTGCCCAACTGGCGCGCACGGGTCGAAAACTCCTTCCAACTGAAGCGGCGGTCGCGATAGACGATGCATTCGCGCTCGGGAATAGCAGCGGCGATCGCCTCGTTGATTTCAGCGAGATTGAACCCAGGCATGATGACCAACTCCTGTCGAGACGTGGTGCTGTGCTCTGCCAGGATTGGGTACGCAAGGCAAATCGCGAGTGGTGAATGGTGAGTCGTGAGTCGTGAATGGTGAGTGGTCGGAACGAGGGAAAGCCTTTTGACCGTCACGCTGCTCACGACTCACCAGTAACCACTCACCATTTGAGCCGCGCGCGTAGATCCGCTATGCGTCAGGTTCTCTTGAGGGACAAAGGAGTCGAACACCATGGGATTGAAGAGCGGAGACAAGGCGCGCCACTATCGCCAGCAACGCCAGCGCAACCTGCGACGAATGGAAATGCGCGCGCTGCGCGCCACGTTGGAGAAGCAAGCCGCTGCCGCGCCGAAGGCCGCGAGCAAGTCGGCGTAGTCCCTCCGATTCGCATCGGAGGAGTCTCAGTTTACGCACAATAACCGTATTGGACTGACTGGGCCCGGGCGTAAGCCCACCGGGCTAGGTCGACCGATGATGCGGTGGTCATGAGAAGACGGACGGCGTTGCTCGTCGTATTCGTCGCGACCGCTTGCAGTCGTGAACCCGCGCAACCGACCTCGCCATCGCCCACGCCAGTAACCGAAGGCCGGCCTGGACTGCACGATCACACGCCGCATCACGGCGGGATTGTGGCGATGGCCGGCATGATTCACCTCGAAGCGCTGGCCGCACCCGATGGGCGCGTGCAGGTGTATCTCAGCGACGTGTGGCGGCGGCCGCTGCCGCTTGTCAACGTGAATGGGTCGGTCACGCTGCGCGTTGCCGGTCAACCGGTTACGCTGCCGCTGGTCGTGCGTGACGACCGGCTTGAAGCCACCGGGCCGAGCGTCGCCGGTACGGCGGTGAACGCTCGCGTCGAGCTAGTGCACGACGGACAATCAGTCGAGATGAATTTCCAGTTGCCGCTGACGGCTGGCGCAGTCGGGGCGCCGGGCGTGCCGGCGGCCGGCTGTGTGCCGCTGACCGCGCCGAGCGACGGACCTCGGTTGCCACGCTGCACCATGACCTTCGCGCGTGCGATCACCGCGGCCGCCAGCACGCCGGACAATGCTACGGTGTTGGTCGCCGCGGTCGATGTGGGCGTCAGCGGCTGGCGATTGCCGGCGGGCCAACTCGGCGTCGCTTTCGTCGCGTCGCCGCCGATCACTGGCCCGGTGGAAGAAGCGCCGCATCCGGAATCCGTCAACGCCGTTGCCGTGAGCTCCGACGGGCGCGATGCCGTGGTTGCGATCGAAAGCCGTTTGCTGCGCTACACCATCCGCGACGGGCAACTCGTCCGTGAACTGCCGGCACCCGGTGGTGTCGTGCGCGCCGTCGTGTGGACGCGCACTGGGGATGCGTTGCTGCTCACTGCCTTCTACGATCGCGCCGCGCACCTCATCAGCGCCGACGACGGGCACGAACTCGCGCGCTTTCCAGTCGAGCGCGAGGCCGCAACGGTAGCGACTGCGCCAGACGGCCGAACTGTGGCTGTCGGTAGCGAAGCGGGGCCGATTGTTTTGTTCGAGCAAGCAACGGGGGCCGTGCTGCGCAAGCTCAGCGGCGCACGCGGTCCGGCTCGCGCACTCGCGATTGCGGGAACTCGCGTGCTCGCCGTCGGCGATGACGGCGTGCTGCGCGCGTGGGATGTGGGGACTGGCGAACTTGCATACGCGACTCCGCCCGGCAAGGCGCTCGCACGCCTCGGCGTCAGCGGCGACGGACAGCGCGTCGCCACCGCCGGCCTCGATGGAACCATCCGGGTGTACGCGGTCGCCACCGGAGCGCTGCTCGAGCAACTACAGTGGCACCAATCACAAGTGCTCGGCCTCGCGTGGGCCGGCGCCATGTTGGTGTCGGGCGACACTGCAGGGCAGGTGGCGTTGTGGGAGATGGCGAGTTACGGCGGGTCGCAACCGACCGCGAACTAGGCGAGCAGCTCGGTCACTTTCTCAATCGGCAAGAAACTCCCGCACGTGTTTCAGAAACAGATCGAGCTGGTCATGATGCACCCAGTGGCCAGCGCGCTCGATGTTGACCAACTTGTAGTTTTTGAACGCGGTGGCGCGACCGTCCTTCTCGGGATCGGAAGCCCACGACTCAGTGCCGCGTACCAGCAGCACGGGGCAGGTGATCTGACTCCACAACGCGCGCGCGTCCTTCATATTGAAGAGATACGGTGAGGCGGCGCGCACGTAGTTGTCGAACTTCCACAGATACGTCCCATCTTCGTCGCGGTAGCAACCGTGGATGGTGAGGTGGCGCGCCTGGGCAGGCGAGAGGTGCGGGTTGGCGTCGCGCATGCGTTCGACGGCCTCGTCGAGGTTCTTGTAGCGGCGCGGATGGCGGCGCGAGAGCGCCTTCATCTCGGCGATCCATTCGAGCATGCGCTCTTGCGCCGGGCGTTCGCGGATCATACCGGGCGGCGGCCCGAGCCCTTCGATGGCGACGACCTTCTTGATCCGGTCGGGATAGGTGCCGGTGTATTGCAGCGCAATCGAACCGCCGAGCGAGTGGCCGATGATGGTGATCGGAAACGTAGCGACCGCCTCGAGCAACTGAGCCACGTCGAGCGTGTAGTCGATCATCGCGTACATGCCGCCGACCGACCACTGCGAGTCACCGTGACCGCGGAGGTCAGGCGCGATGATGTGGTAGTCGTGGCGCAGGTGCTGCGCGATCCAATCCCAGTTGCGCGCGTGATCACGACCGCCGTGGACGAGGAGCAACAACGGCTTGTCGTGGTTGCCCCAATCGACATAGTGGAGCTTCAGTCGCTGCGAGTAGAAGTAGTGCGACGTCGGTCCGATCAATGCATCCGGCATTCCTGCCTCCTGGCCTCGACCCAAGCGCGAAACGATCGCGAGACGATAGCGTGGGGGCCGGGGTTACGCCAGTCGCATCGCCGAAGCGTACTGTCTTCGCACAGTACCCGCCGAAGCGGCGGAGCGGACGGAATGCTTTGAAATGGGCGGTGCAGACGTGATTGAATGTCGCCGATGGAGAACTTGCCGAGCGTGGAAACTGCTACGAGAAGCGTGGGTCACCCGCGTGGGATGCAGACGGTGGCATTGCTGATGACCCTGACCGTTGCGGGGTGCATCTCGCGCAGCATGCGGATCCAGCAGAAAGGACTGACCTGCGTGGAGGCGCAACGCGTTGCCGCCGCGGCGGTGCGGCGATTGAGCTACACGATCAACACGGTGACCAAGCCCACGCCGGGGGCGCCGGGCATGATCACCGCCTCGCGCGATTCCGGCGGCAGCACGCAGAGCCTGGTGGTGCAGGTGTTCTGCACCGCGATGGGCGCCGAGATCGAAGCGACCACCGATCAGGGAGGGTTGGCGGCGATGACGTTCCCGACCGAGTTCCAACGCAGCTTCGAGGCCGCCGCGGCGGTTAAGGCGCCACCGCGCGCCGCCGCCGAAACCGGTCTCGACGTGCTCGTTACACCCGAACGCGGCGGCGGCACGCTCGGCGTCAACCCGGGTGACGCCTTTCTGGTGGTCAGCGTCCGCATCACCAACCACACGCCGCGCACGTATGGCTTTCGCGCCGATGACCTGGTGCTTCAAACTAGCGATGGCGCGCGCGCGACGCACTTGAAGGTCGCCGACCTCACGGCGCACCTCGACGCCACGGACGCCGAGACGTTGCGACAAAAGGTGCTGCGCGACCGCGACCTCGCGCCCAATGATACGCTCACCGGCTTTCTCTATTTTCCGTTCAAGTCGTACGCGCGTGCACGGGTGGTGCTCACCGACCGGTCGAGTGACGAGCCGGAAGGGTTTTCGATCGAATTCTAATCTGCCGCAAGGAGATGCTTGTGTCCCGGAGTTTCGTCTGCGCACGACCGGCGGCGTGCGTCGTTTGGCTGCTGGTGTTGGCCAGCTGCACGCCGCCGATCCGCCAGTTTGATCTCAAGGATCAGCCGCTGTCGTGCGAGCAGGCCAACCGCTACGCGCACGACACGCTCAAGGCGATGGGCTACGCGATTACGACTTTCACGCCGGCGCCCGCGGGCGGAGAAGGCGTTGTGAAGGGGACGCTGGACGAGCGTGGCAGCTCCAAGAGCGCGACCGTGGTGATCACGTGCGGCAGCGCCGGGCCGACTCTGGATGCGTCGGAGGACGGCAAACTGCTCGGCCAGATCGAATTCCACCGCGCGTTCTACCTGACGTTCACCGGCGTGGTCTCGCAGCAACAGGCGCTCGCGAAGATGGCGAAGGAGCAGGCGGCGCTGCCGCCGGCGCAACGCAAGCAGCAAGGCTTCGAGGTCTTGATTACTCCAGCACCCGGGCAGGCGGCGCGCGTCGATTTTGCCGCCGACTTTGCGGCGGCGGGCGTGTTGCCGGTGCGCGTGGTGGTGCACAACCGCAGTGAGCGGGGTTATCGCCTCGATCCGGATGAGATTGTGATGGCGCGCGCCGACGGCGAGCGCGTCCATCCGCTATCCGTCACCGCCGTGCTCGAACGCGTGCAGCAGGGTTCCAGGGAGGCGGCCGACGGTTCGCCGCCGATCGCGGATCTTGCGGCGCTCCCGCAACAGCTCGAGACTAAGCGGTTCTCCGCCACGACGATCCCGCGACAGGGTTCAGCGGAGGGGTATCTGTTCTATCCGCTCGCGCCGTACAAGCGAGCGCGAGTGTTGGTCACTGAGGTCGACAGCGACGAGAGCGAGGGGGTCGTCGTCGAGTTCTGACCCCGTGAAACAGAAAGCAGTGGATTACCTCGGTCCGGCTCGGTTATAGGTGGACGGACTAGAGAGAGAGACGTGGAATCATCCGAGCCCAATGGGGTCCGGGACAGTCTCCGGAGTGAAACCGCCGCCGCGCTGCAACGCGGCGCACCGGTCGCGCTGGGGATTTTTGTTCTTGGGCTGGTCGCGATCAGCGTCGCGGAGCTGGTGGATCATCCCGAGCGGTTGACCGCCGCGGCGGGCGCCGCTGCGGCGCAGCTCGTCCTGGGCGCCGCGGCGTATGGAGCGCACCGGCGTATGGGCCGGGCGACGCGGGCGCGCTCGGTCATCGTGGCGATGGTACTCATCGGCCTCGCTATCATGACCGTCTACAACGTGGCCGTGCGGGCAAATGCGGAGCTGTTTGCGCTGTGGCTAACGATCGTGCTCGTCGGCCTGTCGCAGTTGATCCCGATCGGGGCATGGGCTCAAGGCATCATCGCCGCGTTTGCGTTGGCGGGCTTCACCGCAGCCTTGGCGGGCGGGGCGCTCTCCGTGCTGTCTCCAGCCGTGGTGTGGATCTCCCTTGCCAGTGTGGCCACGGTGACCGTGGTCGGTGCGTACCTTACGGATCAGCAACACCGCGACGCGGTGCGAGCCCGTGATGCCGTGCGGCGTGAGGCCGAGATCGCCACGACGCTCATCGACATCAGCCAAGAACTCAACGCCACCCTCAGCCGCGCCGAAGTCCTGACCCGCCTTGCGCGCCGTGCCGTGCAGGTATTCGGCGCTCCAATCGGGGCCATCAATCTGATCGAGGCGGGCCGGATGCGCATCGTCGAGGCGTGTGGGTTGCCGGAGGCGGAAGCGCGCGCTGCGCGTGCGATGTACCTGACCGTCGATGACATCCCCGGTGGCTGGGAGTTGCTCGCCCAACCGTTGATCGAGCTGCCCGACGTACGCCAGCAGCCCCTGTTCCCGGCCGAGCTGCTGCTGCAGTTTGGCTACAGCGGGCTGCTGATCGCACCCATGCGCCGCGGTGCTACCATCGTCGGCAGTGTGTCGTTCATGTATCGCGAACCCCGCGCTCCGTTCACCGACCATGAACGCATGCTGGCACGGGGCCTCGCCGAGCAGGCCGCGTTGGCGCTGGAGAATGCGCGACTCTACGAGGAGCAACAGGAGGCGGCCGAGATTGCGACGGCTCTGTTGCACGTAGCGGAAACCATCGGTAGCTCGCTCGATCCGGAGCAGGTCGAACAAAGTCTGGCCAGCTTGGCGCGCGACCTCCTGCGCTGCGATGGCGCGGCGGTGTACCGTCACGACGATGGGCGGTGGCGACTGACTGCGACCGTGGGCTCAGGGCTCCACATCGAGAACGTCCCGGAGTTTCGTGCGATGGACTTTGACGACCGCGCGTTTCCGTTCTTCCGCGAATTGCGTCGCAGCGGTTTGGTCGAAATCGCAGACCGTGATGCGCAGGATTTCGTTCCAGCTGGACTCCTCAAGCGGTCGGACGTGAGCTCGTCGTTGACGGTGCTGCTGGCACGTGGGGCGGACCCGCTCGCGATCATCGTCGTCGCGCACAGTGACCGCAGTGGCGCGTTCTCGGCACGTGAACGGCGCGTCTTGTCCGGCCTCGCGCAGCTCGGCGTCGTCGCGCTCACGAACGCCTATCTCGCCGAGCAATTGCGCGGCGCCAATCGCGTCAAGTCGGAGTTCGTTGCGGCGATGTCGCACGAGTTGCGCACGCCGCTCAATGCCATCCTGGGCTACGCGGACATTCTGCGCGATCAAACGCTCGGACCGGTGCAGCCGGCTCAACTCGAAGCCCTCGATCGCTTGCACGATCGCGCCCTCGATTTGCTGCAGATGGTGCAAGCCACCCTTGATCTGAATCGGCTGGAGGCTGGTGTGCCGACGCTGGACTGGGCCGAGGTCACCATCGGCTCTTTCGTGGAAAGCATGCGGGTCCAGATCCCCTCGCGGTGGATGAAGCCGGGTGTTGATCTCGCCTTTGAAGTCGAAGGGGCGGAGCGCCGTCTGTGGACCGACACCGGCAAGCTCCACACGGTGGTGCGCAACCTGGTTCACAACGCGCTCAAGTTTACGATTCAGGGCTCGGTTCGAATCAGTGTCCGCCCCGGCGGCAATGACACGGTCATCATCGAGGTGCGCGACACGGGCTGCGGCATTCCGCCCGAGCAAATCGGTGAGATCTTCGAGATGTTCGTGCAGGGCGGCAACACTCATACGCACGATGGTGTAGGGTTGGGACTGCATCTGTGCCGGCGGTTTGTCACGCTGCTCGGCGGGCAGATCGAGGTCGATAGTCAAACCGGGAAAGGTTCGCTGTTTCGAGTGCGTCTACCCGTCGGGGCTCGTCTGGTTGCCGATGCTGCTACGACCCCGGCTGGCGACGCCACCGTAGTTGTGCCGGTGCGCCTTTAACAGGCTGCTGAAAAACTCCTGAAAGTGGCCATTTTCGCCGAATGGTTATTCCGAGAACCCTTGATTCTAGCGGCTTTTGTGAACATCAGATCCGGTCGAAAATCGTTTTTCAGCAGCCTGTTAAGGTTCGGCGCGCTGCGGCAGATCGGCGGCGTCCGGCGAGCGCATTTTGACACTCTGCTATTAGGTGGCGGCAGAACGACACCACCCGTCATGAGCCAACCGCCAATCTCTGTTGCCAAGTTCTGGCAGCCATATTGCTGAGCGTATGACATGGCCGGGCTCATGTCCCCGGCTAAGGAGGCGCACAATGCCCGCGCAGCAACCCTGGCAACCGGAAACTCTCCTGCACGAACTATTCGGCCCAGACCACGTCTTGCCCGAGCAGTTCTACGGATCGAATGACAACGCGACTCGCCTATCGGGGGAGCGGGCGTTGATGTGGGCGGTATTTGCTGACGGGATTGACTGCTATCGCCGCAACGTCGGCCAAGCGACCCGTCGCGAGCGCGCCGATTTCCACGAGGCGGAACGCTGGATTCGCGCCAGCGATTGGGAGTGGGCCTTCTCGTTCGTCAACCTCTGCGAAGTGTTCGGGTTCCAACCCGCCGCGGTGCGCCGCGCCCTGAGCGATTGGCAGCTCCAGCGCAGCAGTGCGCCGTTCCGTCGCCAACGCTTCCGGCCGGTGACGCTGCACGCGGCGGCGTGACCGCCGCCTTTACCTCCGTTCACCGGGTGTGGTATGGCCGCGTTGGCGTTGACCTATCCCCACAAGCGGAGGACCCATGGCGACACAGGCAGAAAGCGAAGCGGTCGAACTTCGAGATAAAGTCTGGACGTACACGCAGCGGCTGGTCGTGCTGTTGGTCGCCGTGTTCGCGGGCTTGCTGATTGGCTACAAATTCTGGGGTCAGGCAGGGCAGTTGCAAGAGCAGGTGACCCAGCTTGAGGATCGCGTGGGTGTTCTGGTCAAGGAGCGCGACACGCTCAAGAGCCAGATGGCCATCCTCGACCGTGATAAGAAGGACGTCGAACGCCGCCTGCAGGATCTGCAAGCGCGCACGGGCACGCCCGCCGATAGTGGCGCGGGCGGCGTCGTGGTCGATTAAGTCTCGCGCCGCCCGCGCGTGGTGCGCGGGCGGCTTCATTGACAAGCCGTACCCCATTCTATAGCTTCGGCGGTCCTTAAATTTCTCGCCTGCCGCTGCGGGCGTATCCTCTTTACTATGTTCGACGACCTCTCGGAAAAGTTTGAGCGCACCATCAAGCGGCTGCGCGGGCACGGCAAGATTACCGAGCGCAACATCGACGAGGCGTTGCGCGATGTCCGGCTCGCCCTGCTTGAAGCCGACGTCAACTTCCAGGTTGTCAAGGATTTCCTCGATCGCGTCCGCGCACAGGCCGTCGGCCAAGAAGTGCTCGCGAGTCTGACCCCCGAGCAGCATTTCATCAAGATCGTCAACACCGAGCTGGCCGATTTGATGGGCGGGCGCGCAGTGGATCTGGACCTTACGGGGCCGCCGCCGCTCGTCATCATGCTGGTCGGCCTCAACGGTGCGGGCAAAACCACCACGGTCGCCAAGCTTGCCCGTCACCTGATGCACAGCGGACGGCCCGCGCCGTACCTAGTCCCGGCAGACGTGTACCGGCCGGCCGCTATTCAGCAGCTCAACATGCTGGGCGCGCAAGTTGGGTGCCCAGTTCATCCGTCCGACGCCAGTGCGGATCCAGTGGCGTTGTGTCGCGATGCGGTGGCGCTGGCGCGCCAGCAGGGCCACCAGATCGTGCTGATCGACACTGCCGGTCGCTTGCACGTCGACGACGAGCTGATGGCCGAACTGGAGCGCATCAAGGCGGCGGTCAACCCGCAGCGCATCGTGCTCGTGGTCGATGCCATGACCGGGCAGGACGCCGTGAACGCGGCCACCGGGTTTCATCAACGCATCGGACTCACCGGCGTGATCCTCACCAAGCTCGACGGCGATGCCCGCGGCGGTGCGGCGCTGTCGGTGCGCGCGGTGACTGGTGCGCCCATTCTGTTCGCTGGTATCGGGGAGAAGATCGACGCGTTGGAAGTCTTCCATCCTGATCGCATGGCCGCGCGCATTCTTGGGATGGGCGACATCCTGACGCTGATCGAGAAGGCCGAGCGCGTCTACGATCAGCGGCAGGCGCTTGCGCTGCAAGACAAACTCCGTCGCAACGAATTCACGCTCGACGACTTCCGCGATCAAATTCGCGCGCTGCGCAAGATGGGCAACATGGCCGATCTGATGAAGATGATTCCCGGCATGAAGAAGCTCGTCAAAGGCGTTGATCTGGACGGCGCGGAAGGCGAGCTGCG
>JBGOUW010000550.1:0-3272 GCA_041477755.1 Binatia bacterium | reverse complement strand
CGGGCGCCGATCTCTTCCTGATGCCGTCGCGCTACGAGCCGTGTGGGCTCAATCAGATCTACAGCCTCCGCTACGGTACCATTCCAATCGCGCACGCTACCGGAGGATTGGAGGACACGATCGCGCAGTTCGACGGCGAGCAGGGCAACGGGTTCAAGTTCCGTGAGTACACGCCTGCGGCGCTGCTCGATTGCATCGACTCGGCGCTCGCCTGCTATCGGCGGCCGGCGAAATGGCGCCTGGTGCGGCGCAACGCGATGGCCGCCGATTTTTCGTGGCAGCGCAGCGCGCAACAGTATGTGCAGTTGTATGAGCGATTGATAGCGTGACGGCGTGACGGCAGTTGACGATACCAACGTTGGGCGCTTGATCTTGGTGCGCCACGGCGAGAGCGAGGGCAACCGCGATCGTTGCTTCACGCACAGCACCGAGGTGCCGCTGACCGAGCGTGGGCGCGACCAGGCTCGTACCGTGGCGACCACGATCCGCAAACGGTTCGCGCCGGCGTGCGTCGTTGCCAGCCCGTTTGCTCGTGCGCGCGAGACCGGCGAGATCATCGCCGCCGCGCTGGCCCTGCCGCTGGAGATCGAGCCAAATGTGCGCGAGCAACACCTCGGTGCGTTGATGGGCAAACCGTACGATAGCGTGCGCGACGATCCGAGCTTCGATCCCGCGCGGCGCTGGGAGTGGCGGCCGCCGGGCGGTGAGTCGCTGCTCGAAGTGCAGGCGCGCGTAGGCCCGGTACTCGATCGGCTTGCGTGGTTCCATCGTGGCCGCGAAGTGATTATCGTCGCGCATGCCGGTGTCCTGATGGCGGCGTGGGCGTATGTCGTGCACTCGTGGGACGCGGCGCCGGTCGCGCCGGCGATCCCTAACGCTGGTATCGTGTTGGTGGAGCACAACAATGGCGCGTACCGGCTACCGGTGCGCATTGAGGAGGCGTGATCATGATTCAAGTGTTCGAACATCCGTTGTCGCCGTACGCGCAGAAGGTGAAGCTCGCGCTGTACGAGAAAAATGTCCCGTTCGAGTCGGTGGTGCCCAACATTCTCGCCGGCGGCGACGCCGCCTTCGCTGCGGCGAATCCGCGCTTGGAAGTCCCGGCGCTAGTGGATGGCGATCTGAAGGTCTTCGATTCGACCATTATCCTCGAATACATCGAGGACAAGTGGCCGAAGCCGGCGCTGCTGCCGGCCACTGCGGCCGAGCGTGCGCGGGTGCGCATGATCGAAGAGCTGTGCGACACGTACTACGAAGCGATCAATTGGGCGCTGGCCGAGATCCGTGTGTTCGGCCGCGCCACCGGCGCGCTGGCCGAGCAATTGGTCGCACGGGCGGGCCAGCAGATCGCCGGCATCAATGCGCGCTTGGAACGCGAACTGGGGAATCGGCCGTACTTCAACGGCGACCAGTTCGGGTGGGGCGATCTGTCGGTGTGGCCATACGTGACGGGCGCGACCGGCAACGGCTTCCCGCCAGCGGCGGGCTCGGCGCTGGCGCGCTGGCACGAACGTACGAGCGCGCGCGACAGCGCGCAGAAGTGCACCGCCGCCGTGGTGGAAATCCTGCCGACGTTTCAGGATCTCAAACCGATCATCGATTCGGGTGTATTCCTGCGCGAGTACCGCGACCATCGCCTCGAATGGATGATGCGCAGCGGTGGTGCGCAGATCGTCCTCGACGGCATGGCGAAAAAGAACATCCGCTTCTCGGTCGAGTTCAGCTGAGGGTGGTGGGCCAAGCCCCGCTACCCTCAGCTGAGATTCCTCTTGATCAAACGATTGACCTGCTCTAGATGAGGGGGCGACAGCGCGGGAGGACGCAGCGATGAAAGCCGACGATCTCATTCTGGTCAGCGTGGACGATCACGTGGTCGAGCCGGCGAACATGTTCGCCCAGCACCTGCCGGCGCAGTACAAGCCCCAGGGCCCGCGCGTTGTGCGCAAGAAGGACGGCAGCGATGTCTGGGTGTGGCAAGGCGAGCAGATCCCAAACATTGGCCTCAACGCCGTCGTCGGACGGCCACCGGAAGAGTACGGCATGGAGCCGACGTCGTTCGAGCAGCTACGCCCCGGCACCTACAACATTCACGAGCGCATCCACGACATGAACGTGAACGGTGTGCTCGCCTCGATGTGCTTCCCGTCGTTCCCCGGTTTGTGTGGCGCGCTGTTCTTTCGCCAAGCCGATCGCAACCTGTCGCACGTCGTGCTGCAAGCCTATAACGACTGGCACATCGACGAGTGGTGCGGCACCTATCCTGGCCGCTTCATCGCGCTCGCGCTGCTGCCGTTCTGGGATCCGCAGTTGATGGCCGCCGAAGTGCGGCGGGTGGCGAAGAAGGGCTGCCATGCGGTGAGCTTCACCGAGAGCCCCGATGCTCTCGGCCTGCAGAGCTTCCACAATCCGCACTGGGACCCGTTCTGGAAGGCGTGTGCTGAGGAAGGCACGGTCATCTGCATCCATATCGGATCCGGAGCCGGGATGAAGTTTTCGTCGATGGACGCGCCGGTCGACGTGATGATCACTGTGCAACCGATCGCCTGCGTCAACGCCGCTGCGGATTTGCTGTGGTCGCGCGTGATGAAGGATTTCCCCGGCATCAAGATCGCGATGTCGGAAGGCGGCATCGGCTGGATTCCGTACTTCCTCGAGCGCGCCGACTACGTCCACGAGCATCATCATAAGTGGACGCACCAAGACTTTCGCGGCAAGAAGCCGAGTGAAGTATGGCGTGAGCATGTCATCACGTGTTTCATCGACGATCCCGTCGGGGTGAAGAACCGACACGGGGTTGGAGTCGACACCATGACGTGGGAGTGCGACTACCCGCACTCCGACACCACGTGGCCACATTCGCCGGAGATTCTGACGCGCAGTTTCGAGGGTGTGCCGGATGCCGAGATCAACAAGATCACGCACGAGAACGCGCTGCGGTTTTTCATGGCGGACCCGTTCAAGTACCGGCCGAAGGCGAAGTGCACGGTGAAGGCGTTGCGCGCCGAGTCGCCCAACGTCGATCTGTCGATGAAGTCGCAAGGCGGCAAGCCACCCATCGCTGGCGGGCTGCGGCCGGTCACCACGCAAGACGTGTTGGCACAGCTGGCGACGGTTTACAGCACGGTTCCCGAGTGAGTTGGCGGCTCGATTGCCAGCGCACTCGCCGCGAACAGGACCAGCACGATCCAAATCAGATCCGAGACCAGCAGATGAACGATCTGGACGGTGATCGGCGCGAGCAACCACACGTTGAGGACGCCGACGACGATCTG
>JBGOUW010000003.1:0-31816 GCA_041477755.1 Binatia bacterium | reverse complement strand
GCTAGGCTACTGTTCTCGCTCCAACCGCGCCGCCCACGCGTAGATGAAGGCGGCGGCGGCACCAAAGGCGATCGTGAAGGCGATGAAAGGCGCCACGATTTGATACCGAGGTAGGAGGAGCCACGTGACAGGGAAGAACACGGCGCAGGCCACGAGATTTGCGGACAATACCACGCGCGGACCATTTTGTTCGTCGGTCGATGCTAGATCGCTCAAGAAGCTCACGACACACAGCGCGAATCCGCTCACCACCGCAATGGCGAGCATTCCCGGATAGAATGGGTAGCGCGAGAACCACAGCGCAAGCCAGCCGAGCACGAAAGTACTGAGGACGTACAATGCCCCAGCGCGCGGGAGCGTGCGTCGAAACAAGCGAAGAAAGGCCGCGCGTTGACCCAAGTTCAGCAATGGGAACAGAAACCGGCTGAGCAACGTCGCTGCGAACGTGGCGACCCCGACGGTACTGAGTGCGTAGGCTTGATACACGCCCACGCCGTGGAGTCCGGTGCTCGCGTTGACGAGGAACCGGTCGGCGCTTAGCGGCAACGCGGCGATCAGGTTCGCGCCCAAAAGAAGTCTTCCGAAACGCCACTGACGATGCAGATGGGGACGCACCGGTCCTGTCGCGGACGCGAGCCAATACGATAGCGCGGGCACGGAGGCGACGACATAGGCGGCGGAAAACAGGTTGATGATTCGCCAATCGAACTGGTCATCTACGATACTCAGGTAGAGCGGGCCGATGAAAATGAGTGCCGCCCATCCGAGCTCAATCATCACCAGCCGATTCCAGGCCTGCAGCCCCTGACACGACGACTTGGCGAACAGCCAAACCGTCGTGGTAACCGCCGTGGCGACGCCCAACAGATACGTCGACGCGGAAACGTCAAGGACGCTCGTGAGCAGCGGCGCAGCCATCAACGCCAGCAAGACTACGACGCCCGACGACAACGTCGTCAGCACCATCGCGGCGCGCAGCATTGGCCACGGCGAACTGCCGGGCATGCGCACGGCCGCGAATCTCACAAAGGCGGTGCCCCACGACGCTTGCATTGGAATCGTGAGCAGTGTGGCGATCGCCAGGCACAGACTGAACCGGCCGAATTGCGCCGGACCGAGACGCCGCGCGACATACAGTTGCGCGAGGAACGACAGCACGCGTGCGATCACGGTGCCGACCGCGTAGATCGGAAACTGCTGGAGCGCTTTGCGAACACGCGCCGTTGGCTCCTCGCCACTAACGAAGCGATAGGCGGATTCTAACAGGCGAGCTGGTTCCATTCGTGAGATCAGCGTCGATCCCGAGCATCACGTTGCCGGTGCGCCGACCGGCGGTGAACCGGCGGCATGTTGCGGACCCGAGCGGTGGCCCGCACCCCGCTCCGAACGGTGGTCAATCGAAGTCGGGGCACACCATGGTCACGCTGCGTCGATCTCGGTCGCATCCGATGGCGTGCCAAGCCGGTCCATTCGCAACTGCGCGATCTGTTCAGCTATCAGTCCAAGCATGAAGATGACGATGCCAGTGCTCAGCAGTAACGCTGCCATGTTGGTGAACCGGTGGGCCGTCCAGAACGTGTATGCATAGTATCCGAGACCGGACGCGAGGAACGCTGCGCTCACCGGCAAGAACACACGCAACGGTGCGAACAGCGTCGCGACGCGACTGATGATCAGCAGGAAGCGTGTGCCGTCTTCCCACAATCGGATCTTACTCGATCCGG
Source organism: Binatia bacterium (assembly GCA_041477755.1). Taxonomy (GTDB): domain Bacteria; phylum Desulfobacterota; class Binatia; order HRBIN30; family JACQVA1; genus JACOST01. Next base: position 30,092 of record JBGOUW010000003.1, on the reverse strand, counting down.
TGCGGCGACCAAACTCGATGGAGACATAGTTCACGGCCAATCCGGAGCGCAAAAAAGCGAGCGTTAGCGTAGTCGGATACGAGAAGGTGTTCGGGAGCATGTCGACGAAGCGGAGCGCGTCGCGGCGGCGCATAACGCGGAAGCCCGACGTGAGGTCTTGCACGCGGTACTGGGCGATGTAGCTGGCGAACCAACTGTAGAATCGATTCGCCAGCATGCGGTGCCACCCGGCCTCGGAACTCCGCGCGCGCGCCGCGATGACCATGTGGAACTCGCTCAGCGGGGCGAGGAGCGCGGGGATCGCCGCTGGCGGATGCTGCCCATCGCCGTCCATTAACAACACAGCTTTGCCGCGAGCGGCGCGCAGGCCGGTCTTGATGGCCGCACCGTTGCCGATGTTGTAGGGGTGGCGGATGACATGTGCGCCGTGCGCCGCTGCCACCCGCGCCGTCTCGTCAGTCGACCCGTCATCGACGACGATGGTCTCGTGTGCGGGCAACGGTTGCGCCGAGATCGCGTCCAGCACTGCTCCCAGCGCTCCTGCCTCGTTGTAGGCGGGGATTATGACTGTCAGCGCCGGATTGGCCATCTAGGGAACTCGGATCTCATACAGACCTACGCCGTTATGGCTATACAACAGCTGCAGGGAGTGCAAGGCGAAATCTTGCCAGCGGGCGCGCTGGTCGTCGGTAAGTGTTTCGGCTAGCGACTGCCGCAGCAGTTCGTCGAAGGAAAGCAAGTGTGAGATGTGTGCTGCGCGCAGTCGCGTTGCGATGTCGGCCCCCGTGCCGCTGTCATCAATGCATTGGCGAAGAGTCCCGCCCGACTGGGCGAAGTCATACACGAAGTCGCGCTCACAGTAGTAACTGCGGTTACCCAAGAACAGAAGGTAAAGCCGTGCCGTCGACGGTAGGTGCCGATTGGCAAACCGGAGGGTGTCGTACTCCGGAATAAACTGGGCGACGTAGCGGTCGCGATCGAGGTGCCCCATGAGGTAGGGCAGCGGGTCGACGCGTTGCCAAAGCTGCGCGAAGTGCGCGGCACTGAACAGCAGCGTGCCGCCGACGGCGAGCCGCGCGAGCATCGGCGCGGCGCCGCCGGCGCGCAGCAAGTGGGCGAGTTGGTCGATGGCCAACAACACCAGCGGAGCGACGATCACGATGCTGTAGCGCACGCGCAGCGAGATCAGAAAGAACGCCAGCAGCGCATACACCCCGGCATAGAGTGCGAGCACTCTCGTGTGGCGGCTGGCGTCGCGCGACACGGCCGCGCCAATGCCCAGCAGCAGCAGTGGGCTGAGCACGCCGTCGAACCGGGCCGGATCGCCGTCGCGGCCGGTCAGAAAAATGCGCGCTGGGATCAAGGCGACGTCGAGCCAACTCTCGCCGTAGAGCTCGCGCCGCTGAGTGAGTAGATCAATCCCACGGCGGAGCGGGAGCGGGCGGCCACCTAGCAGGGCGTTGAAGAGCGGAAAGATCGGATTGCCGGTTTGCGCGGTGTTTTTGAGCAGCCAAGGCAGCACCGGGAGCAGCGCAAGCCCAGCGAAAAGCGCCGCGAAGCGCAGCCGTCGACTGCCGCGGATCTCCGCGCGCGGCAGCAGCACGGTGACAGCACCGAGCAGCACGATGACGAGCAAGCCGTTGTACTTGGTGGCGCCGGCACAGCCGGCGAGCAGCGCGCCGGCGGCGAGCCAGCGCGTGTCGAAGTCATCGGCCCAGCGCAACAGCGCGACCAATGCGGCGGTCGCGTAGAACAGCAAGCCGAGATCGATGTAGGCGCTGCTGCTCAAGACGAAGACCGCCGGCGTGCTCAGCACTAGTAAGCCGGCGAGCGCGGCCAGCGCAGCGTCGTGCGCGCGTCGCACGTGCAGCATCACCAACGCGGCGCTGGCGAGTCCGTAGAGCAGATGCAAGTACTTCGGCAGATTGTCGGGCAGCCATCGCAGCAGCGGCGTGTATGCCATTTCGATCAGCATCGGGTAGTACGACTGCTCGGCGAACGGTACTTCCACAATGCGCTGGGCGCGCAGGTAGAGGGCCGGGATTGCCAGATGATGCGTCAGTTCATCACGTGCCACTGGTGGCGTCAGATCGAGCAGCGACAGAGCGATAGCAAGCAAAGCGATCGCGCCGGCGATTGCCGCGGTGGCGCGCGTAAGCGGCTGCAGCGCCGCGAACGCTGCGGCAATGACCCCGATGAGCATCGCGGCGGTCGCCAACGGCAGCAACAAGGCGGGCAGGCTGAACGCGGTCGCGCTGACGCAGCCCCACACCAGATACCCGTCCGCAAGCCCACCGGCGGCGAGGGCGGCCAGCATCGACCACCACAGAGCCGTAGAGGCCTCCGTGTCTGGACGGCTCACACAAACTCTCGCCGCTCGAACAGCGCCACTGTCAGCAGTAGCGTCAGCGCGCTGTAGCCGGCGGCGTACAGCATGACGTTGGCGAAGTACCACCACGAGAACGGCGCGCCGAAAACGACCTGATCCGCAATGTTGAAGCGGTCGAGGTGGGGCACGATCGCGTGCAACACCCGCGCGCCCTGCTGCACGATGGGTGGGTATTCGTCACTGCTGAACGCGTTCAGGTATGAGGCGGAGCGACCCGCCACGAACGCGGCGGCGGTGAACAAGCCGGCAAGCGTGGGGGTGACCACGATGGCGGAGAAGAACAGCGCGAGGGCGATGAGCACCGTGAGTTCGAGTACGATGGTGGCCGATGCGAGTAGCAAGCGCCAATCGACCCGCGGCTCGAACAGGCGCAGGAACAGCAACAACGCGGCGCTCATCAGTACCACCATCACGCTGACGGTGAACAACAGTCCGAGGAATTTGCCGACGACAAACTCCCAGCGTGCGACCGGCTTGGATAAAATATTGAAAATCGTGCGTTTGCCGAGTTCTTTGCTGAGCGAAGTGACGCCGAGCACGACGGTGGTGGTGACACCGAAGAGCGAGATGCTGAGCAAGCTGAAGTCCTTGATGAACTTCATCTGATCGCCGATCGAGGCGGAGCCGAAGATGCCGGCCACGCCGACCATGAGCAGGGCGAACAGGAGGATGGAGTACAGCACCTTGTTGCGAATGGCTTCGCGCGCGGTGTTGAGCGTGATGGTAAGGATCTTCATGCGGGACGATCTCTCGTCGGGCCGCCTCAACTCGGCGGCGCGCCCTCGCGTTCGAGGCGCGCCACCAGTGCGCGCAACTCGGCGTCGCTGGGGTTGTGGGCCAACGACCGCTGCAGCACTCCGAGGCCACGTTCGTGGTCGCCTTGTCCGAGCAACGCGGCACCGAGGCCTTTGAGCAAGTTGGGGTCGGTCGGAGCGAAGCGCAGCCCGTGACGGCAGGCCGTCTCGGCCGCGGCAAAGTCGTGCTCGTGCAGGAGCAAGCGGCACAGATTCGTGTTGGCGGAGTTGTGCCCCGGCGCAATCGTCACGGTCTTCCGATACCAATCTATTGCGCCGGGCGCCACGCCCTTCTTTTCGTAGATCAGTCCCAGACCGAAGGCCGAATCTTCGTAGTCTTCCCACAAGCGCAGTGACTCGCGGTAGTGCAGTGCCGCGGTGTCGAGGTCGCCCATCTTCTCGAATGCGACGGCGAGGTTGTAGTGCGCCTTGGAACTGGCTGGTGCGGCGGTCACCGTCGATTGGAAGAGCGTCATCGAATCGAACCAGTCGCGATTGCGAATCCACGTGCGGGCGGCGAACACGACCAGCGCGGCCGCCAGGAGCGCGCGGCCGCGGCGCGCGCTCCAGCCCGGCCCGGTGCGGTACGCCAGCAGAGCGATACCCAAGGCGCAGCCGACCGATGGCAGATAGAGTAAGCGTTCCGCTTTCACCGTGCCGATCGGGAACAGCAGATTGGCGGTCAGGGCGAGCGTGACGAGCGGGAACGCCGCGATCACGCTCGCGACCGGCTTGCGTGGCGCAAGCGCCAGAAATCCGATCACACTCACCAGGAGCACACCGACGCCGGCAATCACCGATGGCTCCAGCCACGTCTCAGCGGGCACGACCTGTCGCCACGAGTAGTCGGCGGACAATACCAGTGGCAGCACGAGCATGCCGGCGTAGTCGGCGAGCACGCCGCACGCCGTTCGGATCCGCGCCAGCGCTGGCATGTGGGCGAGCACGTTGTCCAAGGGGATCGGCCGCGTCGGCAGCGTGAGCGAGCCGACCACGTACGTGCGCGCGATCAAGAAGAGCCCGACCGCGGCGGCGAAGGGAATCCACTGGCCGGAGCGCAACTCTCGCGCCAGCGCGGGCCATAACGATCCACCGCGCCGCGCGGCACGACACAAGGGGATCAGGGGCAGAAGCGTCACCGCGCTCTCTTTGCTGAACAACGCGGCCGTGAACGTCAGCAGCGCTACCGCGTCCCAGCCCGACTTCTTCGTATCCTGGCTTCGCAGCGTGGCGCAGAGCGTGATCAGGCCGAACAATGCGACCAATAGTTCGGCTCGCCCGACGATACTGGTCACGGCTTCGGTGTGGATCGGGTGAACCGAGAACAACGCGGCGGCGATGAACGCAACCGTACGGTTGCGGACGAACAGGTTCCCCAATACGAAGACCAAGGCCGTGACAGCGACGTGCAGAACGATGTTGACGGCGTGAAACGCGGCCGCTGACCCGGGCGTCAGCTGTTCGTTCAGCGCGTAGCTGAGCAAGGTGACTGGGCGATAGAGATTGCCGTGATAGAGCGGGGCGGCGAGGATGTTCCACGTGTCGAACGGGCCGGTGACGAGCGGGTTGTCGCGAATCACCGGGCCATCATCGAACACGAAGCCAGCGTGAAAAGCATTCAGGTAGGGTAGGGTGGCCGCCAGCATCACCGCGGCGACGGCCCACGCCTCAGACCGCGGGCGTGCCATCGCGCATGTAGGCAAGGAAGCGATCCTCGAGCGTCGGGCGTTCCGGCGCCAGCGCTTCGACGAAACCGTTTGCGGCGACGACCTGCTTCACGGCTTCGCGCAAGGCGGCGCGGTCGCGCAGGCGGAAGCTCCATTGTCCGTCGGCGTCGCTGTGGGCAAGGGCGAGGCGTCGGAGCACCTCCACCGTCGCGGGCGGGATGCCACTCGCCGTTAGGTCGAACGGTCCATCGGTCTGCCGGTCGGAACTTACATCGACGACTTCGCGCAGGTGGCCACCGACCAGCACTGCGACGCGATCACACAACGCCTCGGCGTCGGGCAAGATGTGCGATGAGAAGACGACGGCCGTGCCCTCGGTGCGTAGCCCGGCAATCAGCTCGCGCATCTCCTTGCGCCCGATGGGGTCGAGGCCGGACATCGGCTCGTCAAGGATCGCGACGCTTGGCCGGTGTATGATCGCTTGCGCTACACCGACCCGCTGCAAGTTGCCCTTCGAAAGCTGTCGCACGGTGCGCTGCAGAAACGGTCCGAGTTGGAGGCGATCGACCAGCTCGCTGATGCGGCTACGACGATCGCCGGCGGAGAGACCGCAGAGCTGTCCGTAGAAATGTAAGGTCTCCTCAACCGTCAAGTAGTCGTAGAAGTACGGCTGCTCGGGAAGGAATCCCATGGCTTGGCGTGCGCGCGGCCGGTGGACCGACATCCCGTTGAAGGTGACGCGGCCGCGGGTTGGTCGTAGCAAGGCGAGTAGCAGTTTGATCGTGGTAGTCTTGCCGGCGCCGTTTGGACCGATGAGGCCAAGGACCTCCCCCTCATGCACTTGCAGTGAGACGTCCTCGATCGCCCGAATCGGGCGCATCGTCCACTGGTGACGGAAGACCTTCGTGAGTTCCACCGCTTCGAGGAGTGCCATACTACCAGTGAACGTAGTTGCCCTTGCGGTACTCTTCGCGGGCCTTGCTGACGTAGAGCCGCAGGGGTGAGTTGTGCGACGTGTTGTGGACGGTGCCATCCTTCGGATCAAGGACGTAGCGGCCGCCGAACGGCTCATGTGGGATCTCGCTTACGATCCCGGCGGTGACCAAGTCATCGAGGCTAGTTGCGGCAGCTCCGGTCCGTTCGCGATATTGTGCGAGGGCATTGGTCAGCGCGTCGATATCATTCGCGAGCTGCAGTTCACCGACGCGCTGGCCGACGATGCGCCGCGTCGCTTCATCTGGGAGCGTCTCCGCGAGTTGCTGCAGAAAGGAAGCTGCGGCCGCGGGCGACTCGGTCTGCGCGTAGATGATCGCCGCCAGCCGCGCCACGACCGGATGGGCTCCGGGTAATTGGGACGCGCGGGTGAGGTGGGAGGACGCCTTCTGCAAGTCATCTTTGAAAAAGTAATAGTTGAAGCCCAAGAGCCAGTGTAGATCCCAAGAATCGGGGAATTGTAGCAAGCCCTTTTCAAGCAAAGCGATCCCGTCATCGGGTCGGTTGGCTTCCCACGGTAGGATGACACCGGCGAAGCGGTAGACGGCGAACGCCTGCGGGTCGAGATCGGTGACGAGGTCGCACATTTTTGTGAGCCATGGATACGAGCGGTCGGTGCGATAGTGGCCGCCGAAGTAGCTGATGGTACGAAACCACAGGATGTCGGCCACGGCGGCGCTGTGACCGAGCGAGGCAATGCGCAGGAACCGGGCATCGGGAAGATAGACATACTCGGTGGAGGGAGTGTCGCTCCGCGCGGTCTCCAGCACGGTGCCGGCATAGTGAGTCGCGGCGAGCAGACATGCTACGGCCAACGTGAGCGCGGCGAGACGTGTGAGCTTGAGCAGAGCGGGGTTTTTAGGGGCAGTGGCGGTGGCGATCTGCATGGCGATTCTCGGTCGGGACGCGGGCGATTATGACTGGTTCAAGCCAGCGTGACAACGCGAGCAAGGCCTTGCTTCGTGGGCGTCGCTTGCCCGTCGCAAGGCGTGCGTAGTACGTATCGCGCCCCGTATTGCGGCACGGATGACGTAAGGGCGTACGATGGATCAGCGCGTAGGAAAGGTGGCCACACTGCTGTTCGGGTCTGGGTTTTGCGCGCTGATCTATCAGGTCGTCTGGCTGCGCGAGATGCGGTTGATCTTCGGGGCGAGTACGGCAGCCTCGGCCGCGGTGCTCGCGATCTTCATGGGTGGATTGGGTATCGGCGGTGCTGTGCTGGGCCGCCGGGCCGATGCGCGCCACCGGCCGCTGGCTTTCTATGCCCAGTTGGAGCTTGCGATTGCGGTGTCGGCGGCGCTGACCCCTGTGCTTGTTGGGTTGGCGCGCACGGCCTACCTCGCGCTCGGCGGTTCAGTCGTGCTGGGAAGCGGCGTTGCGACGGTGGTCCGTCTGATGCTCGCCACCGTGGTGTTGTGCGTGCCGACGTTCTTGATGGGCGGCACGCTGCCGGCCGCGGCGCGCGCAGCCGAAACCGCGGCCGATGTGGGCCGGCGCAATTTGGCGCTGCTATACGGCTCGAATACGCTCGGGGCGGTGACCGGGGCGTTCCTCTCGACGTTTTTCTTTCTCGAAATCTTTGGCACGCGCAACACGCTATGGCTCGCGTGTTTGCTGAACGTTCTGGTGGCGATGACCGCGCGCAATCTGAGCCGCACGTTCGTTGCGCCGGAATCCGAGCCGGCGCGTGTCGCGTCGGCCGCCGAAGCGATAGGGCGGCCGCCAACGGGATTCGTTCTTTTCGCGGCGGCGGTGGTTGGCTTCTCGTTTCTACTGATGGAGTTGGTCTGGTACCGCATGCTGGGTCCGCTCTTGGGCGGGTCGTCGTTCACGTTTGGGCTGATCCTCGCTGTGGCGTTATTGGGGATCGGCTTGGGCGGTGCCAGCTACGCGTTGTTCGGTCGCGAACGCTCGGCAACCCTTGGGGGTTTTGCCCTCACGTGCGTGATGGAGGCGTTGTGGATAGCGATCCCGTATGCCTTGGGCGATCGCGTGGCGTTTCTCGCAATCCTGCTGCGACCGCTGGGATCGCTCGGATTCGGCGGCTTGGTGCTGGGTTGGGCGGCCGTCACGGCGCTGGTGGTGTTCCCGGCCGCCTTTGTTGCGGGCGTGCAGTTCCCGCTGCTCATCGCGCTGCTCGGCCGGGGCGAAGAGAAGGTGGGTCGTCACGTCGGCTCGGCCTACGCCTGGAATACGTTCGGCGGGATCACCGGCTCGCTCGCCGGAGGTTTTGGGTTGTTGCCGGCGTTGTCGGCGACCGGCAGCTGGTGCTTGGTTGTTTGGGTGCTAGTTGCGCTCGGAGCGAGTGCGCTGCTGATGTCTGTTCGCGGGCGCCCCTCCTGGTGGCGCCTGTTGCCGGTGACGGTGGCTGCGGGCGGGGCGGTGCTGATGCTGCAGGCGACCGGGCCGACGGCCGCCTGGCGACACAGTCCCATCGGTGCGGGACGCGCGGATCAACCGGGCGCGACCCGCAACAGCCTGCACGACTGGGCTAACAGCCGCCGCCGCTCGATTCGCTGGGCCGTCGACGGCGTCGAGAGCAGCGTCGCCTTGGAAGCCGGCAATGGCTACGCGTTCGTGGTGAATGGCAAGACCGATGGCAGCGCGCGCGGTGACGCGGCGACGCAGGTGATGGGCGGCCTGCTCGGAGGACTCTTGCACGCGCGCCCGATGCGCGCGCTCGTCGTTGGGTTGGGAACCGGCAGCACGGCCGGGTGGCTTGGTGCGATTCCGTCGATGGAGCGGGTGGACGTTGTTGAGTTGGAGCCCGCCATCGTCGAAATCGCGCGCGCCTGCGCGCCGGTCTCCTTGGATGTTCTGGCGAATCCCAAGGTCCACATCGTCATCGGCGATGCGCGGGAAGTGCTACTCACGGCGCCTGGCCGTTATGACATCATCTTCTCGGAGCCCTCGAATCCCTATCGTGCTGGGATTGCCAGTCTGTTCACGCAGGAGTTTTACCGGGCTGTCAGCGCGCGGTTAGCGCCTGGTGGTATCTTCCTGCAATGGCTGCAAGCCTACGAAGTTGACAGTCAGACTGTTCGGACGGCTTATGCCACGCTGGTATCGGTGTTTCCGGCGGTCGAGACCTGGCGAGCCAAAGACACCGACCTGATCTTGGTGGCGACTCTGCTGCCACTCTCTTACAATGCCGACTGGCTGCGTGCGCGCATTCAGGAACCGCCGTTCAAGGCGGCGCTGGCCGAGGCATGGAGGGTCACGAGTCTCGAAGGTGTGTTGGCGCATTTCGTAGCGCATCGCTCGCTCGCGCAGGCGGTCGCTGAACGCGAGGGCGATTTCACTAACACGGACGATCGCACTTTGGTGGAGTTCGCGTTTGCCCGCAGCGTCGGGCGCCGCAACCTGTTTGACATCAATGAGCTGCGCGACACCGCGCGCGCCCGCAACGAGGATCAGCCGGACGTTACCGGGGCGGTGGATTGGAGCGCGGTAGATGACGAGCGGATCGCCATGCTGACCGTGGGCGATATCGTGCCTGCCGTGCCGCCACACTTTGCAGCCGAGCAGCGCCAGCGAGCGGTTGCGCAGGGCCTCTATGTCCAGGGCAGGCTCTCCGATGCGCTCGCGGCTTGGCGGGGGCAGACGCGCCCCCCGCGGGGCCCGCTCGAGCTGGCGATGGTGGCGGAACTGTTGGCCGACGCGGGCGACGACTCGGCGCTGATATTCATTGAGCAGCTGCGCGTGTTGCAGGCTACCGAGGCGGATGTGTTGCTCGGTCGGCTGCGATGGCGCCAAGGGCAATTCACGGACGCTACCGATGCTCTCGTGCACGGGTTTAGTCGTTACCGCGAGGATCCGTGGCCATGGCCGCGGATAATGAGCGGCGGACTGGCCGCCGTGCTCGCCGTGGCCGAGCGCGACCGGGTCGCCGCTGGCCGTTTGTTCGAAACGCTGCGCGCACCGTTTTCCATGTTTTTGCTGGAGCAGGAGCGACTGAATGCGTTACTGAAACTGCTACCGCAAGTTGGGTTCGAACAGTTTTGCGCCCCCACGCTCGCGCCGCTGGAGCCGCACGTGCCGTGGCAGCAGGACTTCCTGCTGGCCCGCCTGCGTTGTTACCAGAAAGTCCAGCACCCACTGCTCGGGCGAGCCAAGAGCGATGTGGATGAATTTCTACGGGAAGAGGCGATGATGTTTGGTCGTGATTTGACGAAGGGCGATGTCGAGTGAGCTGAGAAGGAGCCATGGTGGCTAGCCACGGCTCCTTGTCGCTGAGCACTTGCTAGGCGGCCTACTGCATGCCGCCCGCGGCACTGTCCCACGTGAAGGTCTTGGTGCCGTTCGTCGAGTGTGACGTGCCGGTGAAGCTCACGTTGGTGGCGGCCACCATGGTGACCGTGACGGTGTCAGAGATGGTCAAGCCAGGCAGGTTGGCCGCGTTGCCCGGCCCGGTCTTCGTTTCGGCCTTGTAAATCTGGAAGGTCGCGAAGTAGGCCTCTTCTGCGGTGGCCGCGTTGCGCAAGTCCGAGTTGGCGCGGGCATCGAAGCCTCTCTGACGGTACGCCGTGAACTGTGGGATCGCGATTGCTGCCAAAATGCCGATGATGGCGACGACCACCAACAGTTCAATCAGCGTGAAGCCTTTCGAAGAACGTAGGGTGTTCATGATTGTCCCTCCTGTTTTCCTTTCTCTCGTGCCAGTGTTGACCCGCCCCGGGGCTGAGTCGGGCGAGCCGATTCAGCTCAGTTTGCCCCGCACCCGGAACCGGCGGCGCATGTGCGCGGCGGATTCCAGTGCTGCGATTGTCAGCCCTGCGTTCCACAGAGACTATTCCACGAGCACTGAGCGTACCAAGGCCCACGCAGACGCGCCACCTGCTGGTCCTGCCACTGCTGTATTGTTCCAACTCAGGTTACTGCGCGGGATTGTACAGAGACGGGGAGCAAATAATGGTCATGGTGTTGCCCAATTGTCGGGTGCTGCCATTGGAGCGAGGTAGTCGCGAAGCGATCTATTGGATGCTGCCGCGAGAGCTGTCGTACGAGAATGAGAAAAAGCGTGATCCGTCCGAGGAGGCTGCAGTTCCGGTAAAGCTGACGTTGCCGTTCGCGGTCATTTCGACAGTGACGGTATCGGAAACGACTAGGCCGGGAAGAAAACTACTCGGCCCAGGTCCGGTGTCTGTTCCGCTCTTGTAGGTGCCGGAGGTAGCATAGTAAGCCTCCTCGGCGGTCGCAGCGTTGCGGAGATCGGAGTTTGCGCGGGCGTCGAAGCCACGCTGCCTGTAGGCGGTGAATTGGCGAATCGCAGTGGCGGCCAGGATCCCAATGATGGCGACCACGACCATCAGTTCGATTAGGGTAAAGCCCGCATGAGATTCGTGGAGTGACCGCCAGCGGGCAAGCGCTGTGCGTTGTGAGTGATGCGGTCTCTGTATCCCTTGGACCATCGACCGTCTCTAGCTGGGTTTCGGAGGGGGGCGCTACCTTCAAGCGAAAGGGGCATGACGTTTTGGCGTCATGCCCCTTCGAGTTCGCCTAGGCTGTGAGCCTACTTCATGCCGCCCGCGGCACTGTCCCACGTGAAGGTCTTGGTGCCATTCGTCGAGTGTGACGTGCCGGTGAAGCTCACGTTGGTGGAGGCCACCATGGTAACCGTGACGGTGTCAGAGATGGTCAACCCAGGCAGGTTGGCCGCGTTGCCCGGTCCGGTCTTCGTTTCGGCCTTGTAAATCTGGAAGGTCGCGAAGTAGGCCTCTTCCGCAGTGGCGGCGTTGCGCAGATCTGAGTTGGCGCGCGCATCGAAGCCTCTCTGACGGTACGCCGTGAACTGCGGAATGGCGATCGCCGCCAAGATACCGATGATGGCCACAACGACCAACAGTTCGATCAGCGTGAAGCCCTTGTTCGCCTTGATTGCCTTCAGTGTCGTCATTTTTCCTCTCCTTTGTTGTTTGGTTGCTGAGTAGAAATTCGGTTTCCTACACGCCTCCGGTGCTTGGCCCTCCCTTAGGGTCCCAATGCCGGCGAGGCGCGTCCCGGAGGCCCATGCACTTGGCGACCATTCTGTCCTTGCCTCGTCATTGTCATTGCGTCTTCGCTTTTCTGGTAGAGCAAGCGATATACCAAGCTCAAAGCGGCAAGCGCCGCGAGAAATTCGATAGGGGATGCCGAGGTGAATCCGGCCGGTTCGCGCCGAAAACCGCGCGCCGCCGCCCAAGTGACGAAAAATGGCTGTCTCTTTTTTAACGATCCACGCACTATTGAATGGCACTTGACGCTCTCGGGCGAATTGCGCGCGAGTTCCGCTGTGCGCGAGCGCAGCTGCAACAGTGGTCGATCGCGGTATGGATGTCATTGGCGGCAGTTCACTGAGGGAATTCCGACCCTGATTCGAGTCCGTATTTTTGCAGACGATGGCGGAGCGAGCGATAGTTGATGCCGAGGATCTCGGCCGCACGCTTCTTTACACCACCGGCCTGTTCCAGCGCTCGGAGAAGCGCCGATTTCTCGAATGACGCCAAGTCGCGGTCGAGATCGAAGCTACTGCCGTCGCCCGTTGGTTGTACCGTCGTGGTCGGAATGGGTGGTGACTGAGGTCGTTCGCCACCCAGCGAGTCGGCGGGTGACGGACGGTGCACGTTGTGGCCGTGACCGTTGAACAGATATGCGGGGAGGTGCTCTTCGTGCGCGGTGTCTCCGTCGCTGAGCGCGACCGCGTGCTCGATGATGTTCTCTAGTTCGCGGACGTTGCCGGGAAATCCGTAGCCAAGAATGAGTTTCGCAGCACCGACCGAAAGCCGTGCCACGCGCTTTCCGTGAAGATCGGAGAATTGACGCAGGAACTGACGGATCAGCGGCGGTATGTCTTGGCGTCGCTCACGCAGAGGTGGCAGGGCAATGGCAATCACGTTGAGCCGGTAATACAGATCTTCACGAAATCGACCAGCACGCACTTCCTCGGCGAGGTCACGGTTGGTTGCTGCCATGATGCGAACGTTGACCGCGACGGCTGATTGACCACCGACGGGCATGAAGACACGTTCTTGCAGCACGCGCAGTAACTTCACCTGTAGTGCCAGTGGGAGTTCGCCGATCTCATCGAGGAAGATCGTCCCTCCGTCGGCCATGCGGAAGTAGCCGTTGCGGTTTGCCACTGCGCCAGTAAAGGCTCCGCGAACGTGTCCGAAGAGCTCGCTCTCGATCAGGTGTTCGGGAATCGCGCCGCAATTGATGGCGATGAAGGGGCGCTCCCTTCGGTCCCCACGTGCATGCACCGCCCGAGCGACCAGTTCCTTCCCTGTTCCGCTCTCGCCACTGATCAGCACCGTAGCGTCGCTCTTGGCGACCTTATCCATCAGCTCATGAATTTGTCGCATTCCCGAGCTAGTTCCGATCAGTCCGTCACGCGGTTCTGCCATCTCAGGTTGCTCGTCCAAAACATCCTGAATGCCCTCTCCGCTCTGTCCGGCCTCCATCTCTTCCTCGAGCTGTTGCAGGGCCGTGACGTCTTGGAGAATGTATAGCGAGCCAATCGCGTGGCCGTACGTATCGCGGAGGGGCGCCGTCGCGCAGCGGATACTCACTTCGCGGTTGTCCGGCAGCCGATGGGTGAACTCGGTTGGCTGGAGGGGACTGGTTGACTGGAGAAACTTGGCTCGTCCCGAAGTCGTGAGATGCAACGGAGGAAACAGCGCCCCAATGTCGGTGTTTGTAATGCCCCCGGCCGGTACTCCAGCCATCGCCTCTGCTGTTTGGTTTGCAGAGGTAATGCGCCCCGTCGGGTCGGTTGTGATCAGTCCGGAACCGATGTTGCGGGCCAATGCTTCCTGCAATGCAGCCAGCCGGTCACGTTCACCCTGCTGCTCGCGCAGCAAGCGCTCGGTCTTGTCGAGACGCCGAGTCAGCGAACTCGCCAATAAGCCGATCAGAAAGAACGTCCCGTTGTTCGTTGCCATACGAATGGCCAGCTGCAGATCGAACACGGCCGGGGGGAACTGGTAGTCGGGTGTCGCGATCAGTCCGGCGAGCATCCCGCCGACGAGCGCCGTGTAGGCCACGGCGGCCATGCCGGCGGTCACGAGTGCACCCTGCGTGAAGAGCAGGATGGCGGCGTTGATGACCGGCAGACTGTAGAGAAACGGGAACGGGCTATCCGGTCCGCCCGTTAGATATAGGACACCGGTCGTCAGGAGGACGTCGAAACCGACCTGCAGATGTGTAAACGGCCGTAGGGGATCCAGGCCCGTCAGCCGCGGCAGCTGGATGGCCGATACCATCGTGAAGGCGTAGGTGATTGCAACGATCCCGAAAAGCAGGTTGAGGGACACCACATACGGATTGTTCAACCCGCTCAGCGACACCAATGACAACGCGCCGAGAAAGGCCGAGATGATCAGAACTCGGCCGAAAAGGAGCCAGCGTAGTCGGAAGCGCAGCTCCTCAGTGGCGACAACGAGTCGTGGGTCGTCTTCGATCGGTAGTTGCTCGTTGACGCTCATGGCTCGGATCACTGGATAACTGAACCCAACCGGAAGATCGGCAGGTACATCGAGATGACCAAGCCACCGATGACCACGCCGAGGAAGACGATGACCAGCGGCTCCATTAGCGCTGTCATGTTCGCGACCGCCTGGTCGACCTCGTCGTCGTAGAAGTCAGCGATCTTCTGCAGCATCGCGTCAAGTGCACCCGTGGCTTCGCCGACAGAGATCATCTGACACACCATTGGTGGGAAGACTTTACTCTGAGTGAGCGGTTCGGCGATGGTTTTGCCTTCGCTGATGCTCACGCGAGTGCGCAGAACGGCACGCTCGACGACCTTGTTTCCTGAAGTCCGTGCGGTGATTGCCAGGGCGTCCAGGATAGGGACTCCTGACGACACCAGTGTGCTCAACGTTCGGCTGAACCGAGCAACCGCTGCTTTGCGAATCAAGGCGCCAAAGATCGGTACCTGCAGCAGGATGCCGTCGATGGTCAATCGACCCTGCTCGGTCCGATATGACTGCCGAAGGAAGACGCCGATGGCGACAACGACGCCGATCATGTAGGGGAAATACGCTACCGTGAAATTGCTCAAGTTGATCACGAATTGCGTTGGCGCGGGCAGCGCTTGGCCGAAGCTTCCGAACAGTTCCGCGAACACCGGAATAACGTAGATCAACAGCACCGCGGTCACCGCGACTGCCACAGTGACGATGGTGACGGGATAGATCATCGCGCCCTTGATTTTGGCGATTAGCTTCATCGCCTTCTCCATGTAAAGCGCCAGCCGGTGGAGAATGGTATCCAGGATGCCGCCGACCTCACCGGCGGCGACCATATTGACGTAGAGATCGTCGAACAGTTTTCCGTGCTTGCGCAGCGCGTCGGTGAAGGTCGATCCAGACTCGACCTCTTCCTTGACTTGAGTGATGACCTTGCGGAATTTTTTGTTGTCGGACTGCTGGCCGAGGATGTCGAGGCACTGCACAATCGGCAATCCTGCGTCGATCATGGTGGCCAACTGCCGGGTGAAGACCACGATGTCCTTGGTCTTGACGCGCTCGCCAAACCCCGGGATCGCGATCTGGCGGTCGAGTCCCTTGCCTTTTTCCTTGACTTTCGAGGGGATTGGTTGGATTCGCTGCGCCCGCAGACGCACGAGTACGGCGTCTCGCGTGGCCGCCTCCATTTCGCCCTGGATGACCTCGCCGCGCGGCGAAACCCCCTGCCAACGGAAAACTGCCATTTTTTTGACCTCCAGATAGTCTACTGAATCAGATTAAATTCAGGTACTTACCTGAACTTATGCGATTCTGACCGGGAGATTAAGCAGGTGCCGTGCCAGAACCTAGCGCCGAATTGCGCCAGGTTGCGTCCCTAGCATAGCGCGCAGTTCGTCCAACTCGGTCGCATGTCCAATAGCCTCGTCGTACGAGATCAATCGCCGCTGGTGTAGATCAGTCAACGATTGAGTCATCGTCTGCATGCCGAACTTTGTTTGGCCAACCTGAAGCTGTGAATAGATCTGGTGGACTTTTTCCTCGCGGATCAGATTTCGGATGGCTGGATTCGGGATCATTACCTCGACGGCCAGAACTCGTCCGCGACCATCAGAGCGGGGCACAAGTTGCTGCGAAATCACTCCCTGCAGTACCAGTGACAGTTGGGCGCGTACCTGCGGCTGCTGGTTGGTGGGAAAGATATCCAGGATCCGGTTGATGGTTTGCACTGCTGAGTTGGTGTGGAGAGTTGATAGGACCAGATGGCCGGTTTCGGCTACCGTGAGCGCAGCTTCCACCGTTTCTAGATCACGCATCTCACCGATCAGGACGATATCTGGGTCCTGCCGCAGCACATGCCGCAGCGCCTCGCCAAATCCCTTGGTGTCAGCGAACACCTCCCGTTGGTTGACGATACAACTACGGTGTTCGTGGACGAACTCGATCGGATCCTCGACCGTCATGATGTGCTCGTGACGCTCGCGGTTGATCTTGTCGATCATCGACGCCAAGGTGGTCGATTTTCCGCTGCCGGTTGGCCCGGTCACCAAGACGAGTCCACGCGGCAACTTGGTCAACTCGTTGACTATCGGCGGGAGGCCGAGATCAGCCAGGCCGCGCACTTGATACGGGATCAGACGGAACGCGCCGCCAACGGCGCCGCGTTGCAAAAAGAGATTGCCGCGAAAACGACTGAGGCCGCGAATTCCGAACGAGAAGTCGAGCTCGTTCTCCTCTTCGAAACGATGTCGCTGGCTTTCAGTCAGCAAGCTATAGCAAAGCTGCTTCACCTCATTCGCCGACAACGGTGGAAACGGCATGGTGACCAGGTTGCCGTTGACACGCATCACCGGCGAGTTGTCCGCGGTAAGGTGGAGATCGGTGGCGTTCTTCTCGATGACGAGCCGCAGGAAATCCTGCATGCTGGCGGCGACGCTTGGCTGATGCTCGGCGAAGCCGGTGGTTTCGATATCAGCCATGGCGCGTCTAGTCGGCCATCGTCACCCGGAGGACTTCCTCGACGGTGGTCGCCCCTTCCCTCAACTTCGTCAGACCGCTCCCGCGCAAGGTTTTCATACCCAGGCTGATGGCGGTTCGTTTGATTTCGGTCGCGGAGGCCCCGTTGAGGACCAAACTGCGCAGCTCCTCGCTCATGGGCATCACTTCATACAACGCGATGCGGCCCCGGTATCCGCTTCCATTGCACTGAGCGCAGCCGGCTCCATGAAAGAGGGTGAATGTGCCGATTTCCTCTCGCGGAATGCCGATGTCGAGCATGGCCTGCGGCGGTAGCTCGGTCGGTTCACGGCAGCCCGAACAAATGACGCGGGCGAGGCGTTGGGCGAGGATTAGATTGATCGACGACGCCACCAAGAAGGGCTCGACCCCCATGTTGAGCATCCGGTTGATGGTCGATGGTGCGTCGTTGGTGTGAAGCGTACTCAGCACCAAATGGCCGGTGAGAGCGGCCTTGATCGCGATTTCCGCGGTCTCAAAGTCGCGGACCTCACCGACCATGATGATATCCGGGTCCTGTCGCAGGAAGGCGCGCAGAGCATTTGCGAAGTTCAGCCCGATGTCGTCGTGAATTTGGACTTGATTGATGCCGACGAGATTGTACTCGACCGGATCCTCCGCTGTGGAGATGTTCGACGTAACCTTGTTCAGCTCTGAGAGCGCCGAATACAAGCTCGTCGTCTTGCCGCTTCCAGTTGGGCCGGTGACCAACACCATCCCGTACGGTTTGTTGATCGCGTCTTTGAAGTCTTTGAGCGCAGCCTCCTCAAAGCCGAGCCGGGTCATATCCAACTGCAGGCTCGATTTGTCGAGCAAGCGCAACACGATCTTCTCGCCGAAGAGCGTGGGCAGCACCGAGACGCGGAAATCCATCTCCTGACCGGGGCCGATCTTGAGCTTGATGCGGCCGTCCTGTGGTAAGCGACGCTCGGCGATGTCGAGCTGGGACATCACCTTGACACGCGAAGTGATGGCGTTCTTCAGCTTCAGCGGCGGCTTCATGATGTCTTCGAGCACACCATCCACACGGAAGCGAACGCGAAACATCCGCTCGAATGGCTCTAAGTGGATATCACTGGCTCGCCGCTTGATCGCGCTGGTGAGAATGGCGTTAACCAGCCGCACTACCGGCGCGTCCTCGGTGGCGCGCTCGAGTTCCTTGACGTCGACCTCTTCCTCGGTTTGCACCAGTTCGACGTCTTGGCTCTCCAGCTGCGTGAGCACTTCATCGTAGTTGGTGCCTTGGTCGTAAAACTTGCCGATGGCCGCGGTCACGGACGAAGTGGCCGCCACCGCGACTTTCACGTCGTATCCGGTGAGGAACTTCACCTCGTTGATGGCGACCAGGTTGGAGGGGTCGGACATCGACAAGGTCAGCGACGAGCCACTCAGACTGATGGGAACGAGGTGATGGCGGTTTACCAGCGCTGCCGGGATCAGCCGCAGCACTTCCGGTGGTAGATCCATGCCCGCTGGGTCAACAAGCGGAAGGCGGTATTCCTTCTGCAGGTAGGCGGTCAGGTCGGCATCGGAGACGAAATTCAGCTTCACCAGCGCGGTGCTCAGCGCGCCACCGCTCTCTCCTTGGTGTTCGAGGGCCTTGGTGAGTTGGGCCTGAGTTATCAGTCCCCGCTTAACCAGCAGTTCTCCGAGGCGTGTAGTCATCATCCCGTTGCGCGACGGCTACTGTACCACGCCTGTCGCAAGGACCATCACGCTATCCACGACCCGATCGCTTGTCAATTTCGATTTTTGCCCAGACAGCGGACTCCATTCGCAGCCGTAAGCGCCAGCCTCCGCCGTCGCAACACGCTCCGCGGGAAGTCATGAGGCGCCGACAGCCGCGACTCCGTGAACCTTCGAGGGGGCAAGGCGGAGAGAGTGTCGAGCTAGACTTTCGGTCGCGCGCCTTCTACTTCACACGCGCGCCTGCGGCGACCGGGCGCTGCGGAGCAATGAACGCCAGGTGCCCTTCGGCGTCGGACGCGGCCAACAACATGCCCTCGCTGCGTTCACCGCGCAGGGTTGCCGGTTCGAGATTGGCGATCACCACAATTTGCTTGCCGACCAAGTCTTCGGGGGCGTAGTGCGCGCGAATGCCGGCGACCAATTGGCGCCGCTCGCTGCCGAGATCGACCTGCAATACCAGCAAGCGATCCGCGTTCGGATGGGGTGCCGCGCCCACGATGGTGGCGACTCGCAGATCCAACTTGGTGAAGTCCTCAATGGTGACCATGGGCCGTCCCTACGCGGCGACGCGCTGCGAGTCAACGCGGGTGCAACACGTGGGCGCATGGTGACAAGCGCCGGCGTTTTGAGTAAGGTCGCGCCCTTCGATGGCACTATTGGAAGAGAACCTGCGCAAGCTGCCGCCGCAGAGTGTCGAGGCGGAAGAAGCCGTGATCGGCGGCATCTTGCTCGAGAATTCGGCGCTTGACCGTGCCATCGAACACGTTCGCCCCGAGGACTTCTATCGCGAGAGTCATCGCAAGATCATGCGCACCGTCATCGAGTTGAGCGAGCGCGGCGAGCCGGTCGACTTGGTCACGCTCGCCGACGCGCTCAAGTCCCGTAACGAACTCGCCGATGTGGGTGGCGCCGCCTATCTCGCGGAGTTGGCCGACAAGGTGCCGACCGCCGCCAACGTCAGTTACTACGCGCGCATGGTGAAGGAGAAGGCGATCCTGCGCAGCCTGATCCAGACCGCCACCGAGATCGCGACGCGCGGCTACGAGTCGCAAGCTGATGTCGACCAGTTTCTGGATGACGCCGAGCATAAGATCTTCGAGATCTCGGAGCGCAAAGTGCGTCCGACCTTCTT
Source organism: Binatia bacterium (assembly GCA_041477755.1). Taxonomy (GTDB): domain Bacteria; phylum Desulfobacterota; class Binatia; order HRBIN30; family JACQVA1; genus JACOST01. The sequence continues at coordinate 10,467 of JBGOUW010000003.1, read as the reverse complement.
CCGCATCCGCGACATCATGGTCGACTCGATGCGCGCCATCGAGCAGTTGTACGAACGCAAGGAACTGGTCACCGGCGTGCCGACCGGCTACGTCAAACTCGATAGCATGACCGCCGGGCTACAGCCCTCCGACCTTATCGTTATTGCCGGGCGCCCGAGCATGGGCAAGACGGCCTTTGCCCTCAACATCGCCGCCTACGCCGCCATGCACGCAGACACGGGCGTGGCGATTTTCTCGCTCGAAATGTCGAAGGAGCAGCTCGTGCTGCGCATGCTCTGTTCGGAAGCTCGCGTGGATCAGTCGAAGGTCCGCGCCGGCTTCGCCGCCGAACGGGATTTCCCCAAGCTCGCGCTCGCCGCAAGCCGGCTGGCCGAGGCGCCGATCTACATCGACGACACGCCCGCGCTCAGCGTGCTGGAACTGCGTGCCAAAGCACGCCGGCTCAAACGCGAGCGCGACAGCAAACTTGGCCTCATCGTGATCGACTACCTGCAGCTCATGCGTGGCCACGGCGGCGCCGACAACCGCGAACAAGAAATATCCAACATCTCGCGTTCGTTGAAGGGCCTGGCCAAAGAACTGAGCGTGCCGGTGGTCGCGCTGTCGCAGCTCAATCGCCAGGTCGAGCAGCGCGGCGACAAGCGGCCGCTGATGGCCGACCTGCGCGAATCGGGTGCGATCGAGCAGGACGCCGACGTCATCGCGTTCATCTATCGCGACGAGGTCTACAACAAGCAATCACCGGACGAAGGCATCGCCGAGATCCTGATCGGCAAACAGCGTAACGGGCCCATCGGCAAGGTCCGGCTCGCGTTTCGCGGCGAATATACGCGCTTTGACAATCTGGCCGAAGAGAACGTCAGCTTCGGCGCAGAAGCGGAGGAATTGTGATGACGAAATGGTTTACCTCGATCGGGCTCGCAGTCTTGCTGGCAGTTCCCGTATGGGCGGCGGATGCGCCAAAGGTCGAGCGCGGCCCCTCGGAGCAGCACACCAGCGCGTGCGCACTTGCCAAGTCGATGGCCAGCAAGCTCGGCTACAAAGACAAAGTCAAGCACGACATCGCGGAGAGGAACTGCACCGCGCTTTCGCCGACGATGGACGCGGAGAATCACGCCGAGTTCATGCGCTGCTGCATCAACGCGTTGGAAAAAGGTGAAGCCGGCGCCACCACGCCCAAGCCGGCGCGGCCCAAGAAGCCGAACCCGCCCGCAGGCATCTAGCGCACCGCCAAGAACTGCCGCACGCGCGCGCTCACGTCGGCCGCACGCGCCAGGTCACCGATCACCGCCACGGCATCTGCTCCTGCGGCGAGCACGGCGGGCATGGTCTCGAGCGTGATGCCGCCGATGGCGACGATCGGTAGCGTGACGCCGTCGCGTATGCCCCGCAGACCATCGAGCCCTTGCACCGGGTCGGGATCAGCCTTGCTGGTGGTTCCGTAGATCGGGCCGAAGCCGAGGTAGTCGGCCGCTCCCTCACGCGCCGCAGCTCCGGCTTGCACGACGTTGTGCGTCGAGAACCCGATGATCGAGTCTGGGCCCAACAGGCGGCGCGCGTCGGCTGGCGGTAAATCCTCCTGGCCGAGATGAACCCCGGCGGCGTCTACCAGCAGTGCGATGTCGCTGCGGTCGTTGATGATCAGCGCCGCGCCGTGTGCCGCTGCGCGCGTCTGGACCGCGCGGGCGACCTCCACGAAGCGCCGGGTCGGTTGATCCTTGATCCGTAGTTGCAGAAAACGAATGCCCGCGGCGAACATCGCCTCGGCGATCTCGACATACGAGCGACCGGGATCCCCGAGCGTGTCAACGATCGGGTAGAAGCGCGACGGAAAGCGGAACGCGGTCATCGTGACGCTTTCGGACCGTGCGGTACTGCCCGCGCCCTAGCTACGTGCGAGCCGCCGGCGCCCGAACAAGAAGAGGGCTACCACCACCACCGCGATGATGCTGGGAGCGAGGAGCGGGGCCGAGTTGCGCCCCTTCGGATACGAGATGATACGCTCCAGCCGCAAATCTGCGGCGCCGCTGCTGTTCGGATCGATGCCGACCTCGATGATTTTGATGCGGTGCTGATTCACCCCGGCGTAGGCGGCAAACGGAAAGGTCAGCTCGGGCGTGATGTCCGGCGGCGCCACAGTCTTCGTCAAAGCCCCCGTGTTCCCGTCGGTGTCGGTGAGGGTGAAAGTGACTTGGTATGGCACGGCTGCTTTGTCGGCGTCGAGCGTCACCAGGCGAAGGCCCGCGGCGTCGTCAAAGTCGGCATGGAGTCCGAGGCCGCCCCGGTCGTAGCGCAGGATGATTTTGCCATCCGCCCCCGCGGTCGAGTTGTAGTCCAGGAAGCCGGCGAGTGGTACGACGCCGGAGATCACGTTGTCCAGCCCAGGGATAAACCCTGGGGTGTTGACGGCAAACACGGTTAGCTCACGCGAGTGACCCAGCACGTCGTTGAGGCCGGTATCTGACGCGGTGGTCATTCCGCCAGCGACGAAGACGCCGACGCTCATTGTCGTTTCAATGGTGTTGACGGCGCTGGTGAAGTCGTCGACGATGATCTCCGCGCTCGCAGCCGCTCGGCCATACAGACACAGCGCCACAGCGATCAAAAGCGCCTTCCCGCAAACTCCCCTCATCACTGCCTCCAGCCCGCTCCGTCAATCCGCCGGAGCATCGGCATGTGTATCGTCGCCAGTGTCGCGATTTGAGTGCCAGTTGTCAAAGACATATTCGCCGCGCCGACCAAAGAGCAAGAGGGACGATTGGGGTGCTTGCCCAATCGTCGCGTGGCGCCGCAAACATCGCGCGGCCAAGGGAAAGATGCTATCAAGCGCCGGCTTGCTTCGACGTCACGACAGCCTCGAACGTGCTCCCGGCGCTCTCTCGGCAAGAGTTCGAACGAAATGACGAACCGACTCAGTCTGCCGCTGATCGCGGGGATGCTCCTGACGGCTTGCGACCGGATGGCGAACCCATTCACAACCCGGACCCCGACCCCCGTTGGCGTTGTGGTTCCGCGCGAGCCGCTGTCCGCCGCGCCGGTCCTGCCGTTGCTCACCGCGCGTGCGGCTCAGATCCAGGCAGCGCTGTCGCGAGACCCGCCGATTCTCCTTTTGAGCGACGTCGATGCCACGCAGGCGTTGGCGCAGCAGATCGCCATCCGCGATCCACGCTTCATCACTAACGTCTCCGCGGCCGGCCAGCCGCTGCGCAACGAGATCTTCAACATCTATCCGGCGCGCGCGAGTGACGTCACCGCCGACACCAAGCAGTGCGCTGCATCACCATGCTATCGCGTCGAGATGTACAACTACGCCCACAATCTCACCACGGTCGCGATGGTCGACCTGCGGGAGCGTCGGGTAGTCGCAGTCAAGATGCTCTCCGATTCGCAGCCGGACATTCCGTCCTCATTGCAACACCTCGCCACCGACATCGCAACCAACGCGCCCGAGGTGCGTGACGCGCTTGGCGCTACGCCCGACGCGCGGACGGCGGTGATGACCAGCACCAAAACCGCCCTCAATGGAACACGTTGTCAGCGCTCGCACCACCTGTGTGTGGCGCCGACGTTCGTCACGGGCTCGCGCGCCTTGTGGGCGATCGTGGACTTGACCGATGGTGTGCTGGTCGGAACGCGATGGACGGACCTGGGACAGGTGAGTGGCCGCGCCGTCACCGAACGCAGTCTCCAGAATGACGTCGTGAAGACCATGTACTGCAAGCAAACGACGCCGTTCGCACGCGGGGGGTGGGGCTTCGACTACATGTTGACGAGCTCGGACGGTCTGCGCATCTCCAATGTGCGCTATCACGACACTGACGTGCTGGACAGCGCGAAATTGGTCGACTGGCACGTCAGTTACTCGCGGACGGCTGGATTCGGGTACAGTGACGCCATCGGCTGCCCGGTGTTCAGCCAAGCCGCCGTCGTCGCCTTCCAAGGACCGACGATCGACGATATTCGAGACGGCGACCAAGTGGTGGGCTTCGTCGTGATTCAGAAGTTTTGGAGCGACCTGTGGCCGTTGCCGTGCAACTACTACTATGTCCAGCATTTCGAATTTTACGACGACGGACGGTTTCGCATCGTGGGCGGTAACATCGGTCGTGGGTGCGGCGAGCAAGGGACATATCGGCCGGTACTCCGCATCGCCTTCGCCGGCCAGAACACGGTCGCGTCATGGGACGGTTCGGCGTGGCAGGATTGGACGCGCGAGCGGTGGCAACTGCAGGCCGACGGCGGGTACACCGCCGCGGGATATCAGTATCGCGTGCTGCGACCGGGCGACGCCGGGTTCTATGTCGAACCGGGGCGGGGTCAGTTCGCCGATGGCGGCCGGGGCGACAATGCCTATGTCTACGTGACCCGCCACCACGACGACAAGGACGAAGGCGACTCGGATATGATCACGATCGGGCCGTGCTGCAACGAAGACCATGCGCAGGGACCGGAGAAATTCATCGATGCCTCGCCCGAGGACATCACCGCACGCAAGCTCGTGATGTGGTATGTGCCACAGATGAGCATCGACAGCACCCCGGGCCGCGAGTACTGCTGGGCGGACTCGACGCTCGTCGATGGCGTGTACGTCGCCAAGGAGTATCCGTGTTATGCGGGCCCGATGTTTGTGCCGTTCGCTCATGATTGAAGGTTCGGGCGCGGCAGCCTCGCGGCGGGCCGGCAACCGCTGAGAATTTTGGGGGCAAGGCCGTGCCGAAGAAACGCCGACGCCAAGCCCCATCCCCTGCGCACCCGCCGCGCGCGGCGAGGCGCTGGTGGGCTTGGGGTGTTGGGGTGATGGCCGCGGTGGCGGTGGGCGTGCTCTACGCGGTCGGCCGACCGGCGCCGTCGGGGCCGGGTCTCACCATCGGTCCAGTGATGGGGTGCCGTGTCGTGCCAGCGTTCGCCAAGGCGCTCGGCTACACCGAGTCGAGCGTGCTCGATACGCAGGGCCAACTCAAAGGATTGATCCTCTATGATCCCCCCGCCACGCCGGGCGGACAGCCGACGCATACCTACCGCCACCAAAGTTGGGACATGGCCGGATATCTCGGCCCGTTGACCGTGGACAAATCCGGGAATGTCTACGTCGCGCCGGCGCCGCGGGTGAGCCTGTACGAGAATCCGCCAGAGAAGCAAAACACGGTCTATCGCGTCGATGCGACCACCGGCGACATGGCCGAGTTCATCGTGCTGCCGTTCGGCGCCGCACCATCGTCCGAGAATCCTTACGGCGTGCTGGGCCTCACCTACGATTGCGATACGCACAGCTTGTACGTGTCTTCCGTCGCCGGCTCGACACTCGCCAACGAACGCGGGCGCATCTATCGAGTGGACCTTCACACCGGAAAGATTGCCTCGCAACTCGACGGCACGGATGCCTTCGGGCTTGGTGTGTTCAACGGTTCGTCCGGGAAACGATTGTACTTCGGCGCCGCGCGCGCATCGGAGGTGCGATCGGTGGCGCTCGCCGACGACGGTCGGTTCGCCGGCACCCCCCGTCTCGACGTCTCGATCCTGGGCTGGGGCCCCGAGGGTGACGACAAAGCGCGACGCATCATCTTCGACACGCGCAACGTGATGCTGGTGCGCGGTATGGAGTTCGAGTTTAACCTGATCGCCACCAGCGAACGCAGGCAGACCGACTACAAGCTGGCCTATGATCCCGCCGCGGATGCGTGGAAGCCCATGGAGTCGTACGGAAGGTAGCCGACAGCTCGCCCGCCTGGCCATCGTCGGGCTCGGAGTGGCGTTGGCGCTGCTCTCGTGGTGCCCGCGACCCCCGTGGTCGGCGACGGAGATCGACGCGTTGCGCTCGCTCTGGATCGGCAGCCTGCCACCCGTACCGCACGACCCCTCGAACGCTGTCGCTGACAACCCGCGCGCAGCCGAGCTGGGCCGCAAGCTGTTCTTCGATTCGCGGTTGAGTGTGAACGGATATGTCTCGTGCGCCACCTGTCACCGGCCCGACCGCGGGTTTCAGGATGGGCTGGCGTTGGGACTCGGAGTGCGGGTTACCAAGCGGCGGACCCAGCCGCTCGTCGGCGTCGCCTACAATCCGTTGCTATTCTGGGATGGACGCAAAGACAGCTTGTGGTCGCAGGCGCTCGAGCCGTTGGAGAGTACGACCGAGCACGGCGGGCATCGCTGGCGCTACGCGCGCACCATCGCCTACCACTACGCGGCCGAGTACGAGTCGATCTTCGGATCGCTGCCGACAATCGACTGGACCGCGAGATGGTCTGATCTCGCGGCTGACGACCAACAGGCAGTGACGCGAGTCTTCGTCAACATGGGCAAAGCGATTGCCGCGTTTGAGCGAACGCTACTGCCGACGCCCACTCGCTTCGATGCCTATGTCAGAGCGATTCTAGAACCAGATGCCACGTCGCCTGAGCTGCTGACTGCAGACGAAGTCGGCGGATTGAAACTGTTCATCGGTACCGCGGGATGTGTGCGTTGTCACAACACCTCGTTGTTCACCGACCATCGGTTGCACAACACGGGAGTTCCACCTGCCGATGGCAAACCATTGGATAGAGGCGGGGCGGACGGCTGGCCGCTCCTGCGCACCGATGAGTTCGCTTGCAAGGGGCACTGGAGCGATGGCGATTCCCAGTGCGACGATACCGTGCTCCAGGCGACTGATTGCCCTGATGCGCGGCTTGGCGCGTTCAAGACCCCGTCGCTCCGTCTGGTTGCGAACCGTCCGCCGTACATGCATGCCGGGCAATACGCGACGTTGGAAGCCGTGCTGCACCACTACAGCACGGCTCCGCCAGCGATGATCGGCACGAGCGAGATTCAGGCGCGGCACTTCAGCCGCGCTGAAACCAGGCGACTTGTCGCCTTCCTGAAGTCAATATCGGACTGACGCCGGTGTTCGCGTCACCGTCGTGGTGTTGGCGTCGCGGTTGGCGACGGTGTTGGTGTCGGCGTCGAAACATTGGCCGGCTCTTCGCCAAAGGTAGTGCGGGAGGCCGGCGTCGGTGTCGAGGTCGGACGTGGCGTCGGGGCTATCTCCGCAGTCCGGACCGGGTTGCCACCGCCATGTATTTCGTTCCAAAGCTGGCGCAATCGATCGAGCTTCCGCGTGGCATCGTTGCCGCTATCGAGCGTCGAGTTGGCTCCTGGTACCACCACTGGCGCTGGAGCCTGAGCCGCGCCCGATCCACCGAACACGAGGCTACCCGCCACCTTGAAGCCGAAGTCGATGGTGTGATCGCTAGTGCCCGGATCGCCGGTGGTCACGCTCGCGCGCGTGTCGGTCGCACTGCTCACCACGCCGTTCGAATCGCGCGCGGCGTTGGCACCACCAAGTACGGTCGTCGGCACCAATCCGTTGAGTGGGCCACCCGCGTTATAGTTCGCCGCCACATCGATCCGCACCGTGAACGTCGTATTCGCCGCGACGTTGTTGAAGTAGTACTGGCCCTGCGCGTTCGTCGTCGTGGTTGACAGCAAGGAGCCGCCGGCGCTGTAGAGCCGAACCGTAACGTTGGCAATCGCCGCCTCGCCTGGGTCTTGGATGCCGTTGCTGTTGGTATCGCTCCAGACGCGGTTGCCGATTTCGATCGGCGCTGGGTTGCAGAACGCTTCCAAATCGCCCAGCCCGGTTGCTTTGCCGAAGCGGCTCACAATCGGTGTACCCTGATCATCGGCAAAGATCTGATAGGTCAGGCCACTCCCGCCGTTTGAAGCGGGGTTGGCGCGTCCACCGGTCGTGTGCACAAAATGCCCGACGCCCTGCGACCGATACGTCCCATTGAGTGGATCGTACATCGTCGTGACGATCTCGCCCGAGCCGAGCCACTGGGCCAAACCGCCCTGCAGGAGCTGATCGTGGGTGCTGCCGTTGCTCGCGTCCGTATCGTCATAGGCGTAGTTGTCGCCCCAATAGAACTCGCCGCCGCCCGGACCCTGTGGACGCGACTCGGTTGTACCCGGGCTCGAGGTCAAGCCGAGACAACTACCGTTCGATTCCAGATTCCAACCGCAGGTCTGCGCTGCCGGACAATCGTTGTCGACCACGCAACCCGTGCCGCTGGTCGAGCATGTCTTGCACGCGCGTAGCATATCGCCTGAGCTGGTCCCTTCGTGGGCAACCGTGTCGCTTGCACTGGGCGCGTAGTTCGCGTTGCCGGTTTGCTGACCCAATCGGTCGCTGAAGCCGAGGACCATGGCGCCGCGCTCGTCGAATTCGATATCCGTGAGCATTGGCTGCGGATAGATCGTTTGCTTGCCGAAGCCGGTGATCGCGCCGTCGCACGGTGCCGCGGTCTGAGTCGTCGGATTCCAACACGGAAGCGTCGTGGACCCGAGGCCAGGGAAAGAGGAGATCCACGGGAGCCACTTCGCCGGCCAGCACGTCCCATCGTTCGCGGTGCATCCGCGCGAGAAGGTGCTCAGCGGGAACGTCATCAGGGTAGTGAAGGTCGTGGTGCTGGGGTTGTAGCTGAGCACGTAGGCCTTCAAGTCGGCTGGATTCTGCGAGGTTTCCGCCGAGCAGACGACGCCGACGTAGACCAGGCCGTCATGGACCTTCACGCCCCAGGGACGGAACTCTCCGTTCGAACACCCTGGGTCGGAAATCGCGTGCTGAGTCACGTTCCCCGCAGTCGGTGTCACCGCCGGCTTGTTGATGAAGACTTCGTACAAGCTGCGGTTGCTGAGGTTCATTACCCACAGCGTGCGCTCGTCATCGGAGATGTCGATGTCGCCGAACGATATCTTGCCGACCGGATCCCACGAGTTCGGGTCGTGGTTCGGCGTGACCGAGTTCGCTGGCAATCCGGAGTGCGGGTCAGCCCCGGTCGGCACGCCGAGGGTGTTGAGATTGACGAACTGCGTGACCGTCGGGCCAGCGGTGTTGATCGCGTAGATCGCACCTGTGCGCGTGGAGGCCGTGCCGAACGGGCCGAAGCCGACGTGACGCTTCATGACCGCGGCGGCGTACAGCGTCGTGGTTGACCGCTGATACGCAAGCCCCCAGGTTGCGCCGATGTTCGCGGCGGTGGTGAGCTGAGTCCACGCTGGCGTCGTTCCGCTCGCGGTGTACGGGAACGAGATCATCGCGGTTGCTGTTCCGGCAGTCCCACCGCCCAACGGATCGCCGTTCACATACCACGGCACAGCCAGGGTCGGGTTCGCCTGACAGTACTCGCCGGCGTCGACGAGAGCGAAGCCGACGTTGCAGCTCGGCGCGGTGACAAATTGCACCGAGGTGCCGTTGCTGCTGCCGTTCGGCCCGGGGGCGAGGTACGACGGCCAGCCCGTGAACTCGATGCGGGCCGTGCTGCTGACGCCAGTGAGGGTGTACCCGCCGTTCGACGCGGTGACGACGCTGGTGATCACGTTGTTGCTGGCATCGTACGCGGTCACCGTTACGCCGAGCACACCCGGTTCGAGCGCGTCGCGCACACCGTCGGCATTGTAGTCACGGTAGACGTACCCGCTCACGTAGCCCGCCGGGCACGTGCACTTCGTCGGATCGACGATAGTGGCTCCGTTTGGAATGCCACCACTGGGAACCGTGCCCGTCGAACTGATGAAGATAGCGTCGAGCCGATTGCCCGATTCGCGTGGCCACACGTTGATCGTGTGCAAGCCGGCCGTGCTGACTGTAATCGTGTTCAGACTCCCGGCACCCGATGTCGTGCTTGTCCACACCCACTGGTTGTCGGGTCCTTCGGCTAGCGCGCCCGTCCCAGTACCGTCGAGTCCGACAAAGATCGAATCCGCTGCCGAACTGGTCCCATAGCCGCGGATCCAAACCGTGTAGGTTCCCGGAGCCGGGAAGTCGAGCTGATAGTCGTACCGTTCGTATACGGCCAGGTTCCCGTTGAGCGTGGCGACCGTAACAGCACCGGGCCCCGTGTTGACCTGCAGATACCCAGTGCCGTTGTAGCCCCCAGTCGCGGTCTGCACGCCAGCCACGAAGGTGTAGGAAACCGGCGCTGGAACTATGTGACCGCTGAAGCTCTCCGCTTCGATGTAGGTCCCGCTCGAGTCGACCGGGACGCATGGCCGCGTCGTCGGCGTCGGCGTGTTGGTGCTCGTCGGCGTCCGCGTGACGGTCGGCGTTTGCGTCGGCGTACTGGTTGGCGTCGACGTTGGCGTGCGTGTTGGGGTGCTCGTTGGCGTACTGGTCGGTGTAGAGGTTGGCGTCGCGGTCGGCGTCCGGGTCGGTGTGCTCGTTGGCGTCGCCGTCGGCGTACTCGTCGGCGTCCGAGTCGGTGTGCTCGTTGGTGTGTTGGTCGGTGTTACCGTTGGCGTGTTCGTCGGGGTTGACGTTGGGGTGTTCGTTGGGGTCCGCGTCGGCGTACTCGTTGGGGTGCTGGTCGGGGTCGCCGTCGGCGTATTCGTCGGGGTTGATGTCGGCGTGTTCGTCGGGGTTCGCGTCGGCGTGCTGGTCGGCGTCGCCGTTGGTGTGATCGTCGGCGTCTGCGTCGGCGTACTCGTTGGGG
>JBGOUW010000189.1:0-8729 GCA_041477755.1 Binatia bacterium | reverse complement strand
CCGGTCCGCTGCCGACGCCGACGCCGCGCAACGGCTGCCCAGGCGGTGCGGCGGTGCCAACTGTATCAGCCACGCCGACGGCGACGAGCACCGCGACCAAGACCTTGCCCGCAACACCAACATCGACACCAGCGGCGGTGACGGCGACGCCGATCAACGAAAGTGGCGGTTGTGCGATCGGGGCGGGAGCTTCGCGGAGCGTCAGTGCGACGGGCGCGCTTTGGCTCGGGCCGAGCCTCCTGATGTGGTTGCGGCAGCGGGCGCGGCGCCAGCCGCCGAGGGTATGAGCTTTTGCAGCGCGGCGGCGCGGCTAGCGTACTCGCTCGCGAGCGGCGCATCGCTGCCCTTGAGAAGGGTGCTCAGGCGCGTTAGCGCTGCGCGCTGAGCGGCGACATCCCCGGTTCGTTCGGCTAGCGTTAGCGCGTGCATGTACGCAGCACGGGCCGCTTCGTTGCGTGCGAGCCGAGCCGTGATGTCACCGAGGTCGCGCCACAACTGTGCCTGACCGACGGGGTCGTTCAGCGGTTCGTTGACCGTGAGGGCCTTGGTGTAGCTATCCGCCGCTGGTTCGAATTGGCCGAGCGCTATCTGCAATGCCGCGATGCGCCGCAGCGAGCGGACCTGCCCAACGCGGTTGCGGCCGCGTACGTCGAGATCGAGTGCCCGTGCGAACTGCTCTTGCGCCTGCTGCGGATGCTGCAGGCGCTGCTCGAGCCGACCCAAACTCCGCAACGCGACGGCTTGCCGCGCCGGCTTCCGTGCCTCTTGGTAACGCGCTCGGGCCTGCTGGTAGGCCGCGCGCGCTTGGTCGGACTTGCCGAGCGAAGCTTCGAGGTGTCCGACGTTGAGGGAGACGTCAGCTTCGCCGGCCGCGTCGTGGCGTTGCTGGAAGATGGTGAGCGCGTCGCTGTAGGCGCGGCGCGCCAGGTCGGGGTGTTTTGCAGTGCGCTCGACCGTGCCCATGCGCAACAGGGCCTGGGCCTGACCGGCGGAGTCCTCGAGTTGCCGATAGACCGACTGTGCGCGGCTGTAGGCGTCGCGCGCTGGTTGCAGATGGTGGAGCGCGCGTTCGATGTCCCCGAGCGTCAGCAGCGCCTCGGCCTGGCGCGGGCGATCGTGGAGTTCGTCGTACAGGGTCGCGGCTTGCGCGTAGGCGTCGCGCGCCGGTTGCAAGCGGTGCAGCGAGCGTTCGTAGTCGCCGAGGGTGAGCAGCACGAGACCTTGGCCCGCACGATTGCCGAGTTCGCGCTGCAAGGCGAGCGCCTTGGCTAACGCGTCGAGCGCACGCGCCGGTTGAAGGCGCATGCGCTCGACCTCCGCCGTGCTGACCCACGCCTCGGCTTCGCCGGCGCGATCGTGCAGGTCGCGGTAGAGCGGGATCGCTTGGGCGTACAGCTCGATGGCTCGGTCCGGCTGATTGAGCGTACGCTCAAGGTCGGCGTGCGCGAGGAGAACGGTAATCTGGCCGGTGCGATCGTTGGTGCGGAGATACGCTTCGAGTGCGTCGACGTAGGCGCGGCGGGCATCGTCGGGGTGCGCGAGCGCGCGGGCTTGCTTGGCTTGCTCGACGAGTGTGCCGGCACTTGTGCCCGAGGTGCTCGCAACTGAAGTGGTGCTGTCGCTGTTGGCCGCGCCATTGTCATCGGGCCCAGCGTCGCGCAGTGTCGTGCGCATTTGGAACACCAGCGCGCAGAATGCGGCGGCACCGAGGATCTGCAGCAGGCGCGAACGCACACCCAGCGCCCAGGTCAGCGCGAACGCGAAGGACGCTGGAATCAGGCCGAGGAACACCAGCAACGCGCTCTCAACCGGCAAAACCGCGCGCACTCGGGTCGCGCTCATCAACAGCAGCGCGCGAAAACTGAAGCCGACCACTGCGAAGACGAACACCATCACAACGAGCGAGCGAACGATCGGCCAGAGCCGACTCGGCGACCTTGGTGCCGCCGCGGGCTCGGGGAGATCCGGCTCGACCCGGCCACGCAGGGCGTCGGCTTCGCGCAGCGCGACAAGTTCCATGACGTAGCTGTCGATCGGGCGGCAGTCCTCGATGACCGGCGGCAGCGGCGGGTTGCTGATCCGATAGCGGTTCGCGGTACCCGCCTCGAGATCGACCGCGTCGTACAATGGCGCCGCGCGGCGGAAGTGCTGCTCGGCGAGTTCGCGGTTGCTGCCGGCGTACAGTTCGCCCAGCTTGAAGCGAGCGTCGGCTTGCCCGCGCGTGTTGCCGGCCCGCTTGTATAAGCCGGCGGCGGTCAGATAGGCCTGGCTCGACGGGCCTTCCTGCCCGAGTTGGCGCGCGGCGTCGCCGACGTTGACGAGTGCGGCGGCCTCACCGGCTTGATCGCTGGCGCGACGGTACATTTCTCTGGCGCGCGCGTACGCGGCTTGGGCTTCAGTGTGGCGATCGAGTGTGCGCTCGAACTCTCCGAGGGCCATCAACGTCTCTGCTTCGCGCTGCGTGTCGCCGGTTGCGCGGTAGAGCCGGCACGCGGTCGCGTAGGCCTGGCGCGCCTCGTCGGCGTACCCCCGGGCGCGTTCGATGTCCGCCCAGCTGCGGACGATGGTGGCTTCGTCCGCCGCCAACTGGGATCGTTGGCAGAGCGCCAACGCCTGTTCGTAGATCTTGCGCGCCTCGACGATGTCGCCCGTGGAAGCGATCGACGTGGCCTCGACCATGAGGCCGTTGACTTCCGGATCACTCAACTTGGAAGGCGGCGCGGCGCCGCTTGGCTCGTCGTGGTCTGTCACCGCCCACCTCGGAGCATCCAGGCGATCACTGTCATTTCATGCCTGCGACCCAATAGAACTTCCGCTCCGTTTGCAGCCTATGCAGCAAATGCTTGACTATTTCTAGTCCGCTGTGCCTGGCGTCGTCGAGCCGGTGCGCGCTACGACAGCCAGTGCGCGCTACGATGGCAAGCGAGGGTCGTGGCCCCGGATCATTAGCTGGCCCGGTGAAGCGGGGCAGACAGCCTAATTTGACGCTTCCAAGTGAAGGTAGTACAGCCCCGATCATCCGCTCAGTAACAGACGAGGAGGCCGGATGCGTAATCCACGAGACTTCGGAAAGCCGCTGGCTATCGGCGCGCCCACGCCGGTGATGGACATTCCCATCAAGCCGTCGCGCTGCATCCATTTTTTCGATCCCAGCAATCCGAAAATGGCGGCCAAGCTGCCGGAACTGGCGAAACAGACTGACATCCTGCTCGGCAACCTCGAAGACGCGATTCCTGCCGACAAGAAGCTCGACGCCCGCGAGGGCTTGGTGAGTATCGGCCGTGCGGTCGATCTTGGCGAGACGCCGCTGTGGACGCGCGTGAATAGCCTCGATAGTCCCTGGTGCCTCGACGATATCACGCGCTTGGTGGCGGAGATCGGCAACCGACTCGACGTGGTCATGATTCCGAAGGTCGAAGGCCCGTGGGACATTCACTTCGTCGATCGACTACTTGCGCAACTCGAAGGCAAGCACAAGGTGCAGCGCCCGATCCTGGTCCATGCGATTTTGGAGACCGCGCTTGGCGTGACCAACGTCGAGGAGATCTGCGCGGCGAGTCCGCGCGTGCAAGGCATCAGCTTCGGTCCGGCGGATCTTGCCGCCTCGCGGCGAATGAAAACCACGCGCGTTGGCGGCGGGCATCCGGCGTATCTGGTGCGCACCGATCCGAATCCGAAAGATCCGCAGGCTCCGCGCGCCGTGGCCCAGCAAGACCCATGGCACTATTCGATCGCGCGCATGGTCGATGCCTGTGCTGCAACCGGCACTCTGCCGTTCTACGGGCCGTTCGGCGACATCGCCGATTCGCTGGGATGTGAAGACCAGTTCCGCGCTGCCTTTCTTCTGGGTTGTGTCGGGGCGTGGTCGCTGCACCCCAGTCAGATCACGATTGCGAAGAAGGTGTTCAGCCCGCCGCCGGAGGAAGTCGCGTTCGCCAAGCGCGTGCTCGAAGCGATGCCCGACGGTCGCGGCGTGCAGATGATCGACGGCAAGATGCAGGACGATGCCACCTGGAAGCAATGCAAGGTGATGGTCAATCTCGCCATGCTGTTGGCCGCGAAGGATCCGGAGCTGAAGCAAGCGTATGGCCTTTGATGCAGTTACGCCTACACGGTGGCACCGGCTTCCAGCCGGTGCACACAGGCCAGAGGCCTGTGCCACCGGAAGGTGAAATCTCATGAGCGTCCAACTCGCCAATGTGAAGGGGAGGGCGGCGATTGTCTTGGGCGATCGCATCGCCGATGTCGAGCGCGCGTCGAGTGGACGCTTCAGCGCCGATCCGATGAACGCGATCCAACGTTGGGACACCTTCGCACAATGGGCGAGCGGACTGCGCGAAGGCGACGCCACCGCGGCGCTGAACGAGAGTGAACTCGCTCCACCGGTGCCCCGGCCCGCCAAGGTGTTTGCCATCGGCATGAACTACCGCGCCCATGCAACCGAAGCGGGGATGGACATCCCACACTCGCCGGTGGTGTTCACGAAATTTCCCAACTGTCTGGTTGGCCCGCGGGCGGATGTCGAGTTGTCCTCCGCGTTCGTCGACTGGGAAGTCGAGCTGGTGGTCGTAGTCGGTCGCCGCGGCCGCCGCATTGCCGAAGCACGGGCGTTCGACTATGTCGCCGGCTACACCGCCGGGCAAGACATCTCCGATCGCAAGCTGCAGTTCGCCGATAAGCCCCCGCAGTTCTCAATGGGGAAGTCGGCCGACACGTTCGGTCCGATCGGGCCGGTACTGGTTGCGCTCGACGCGTTCAAGAATCCGAATGACCTGGCACTGACGTGTGATGTCGCGGGCGAGCGCATGCAAGCCGCGCGCACCAGCGACATGATCTTCTCGGTGCCGCAGCTGATCGCCTTCCTATCGAGTCTGTGTACGCTCGAACCTGGCGACCTGATCTTCACTGGGACACCGAGTGGAGTTGGGTCCACCCGGACGCCGCGCCGTTATCTGAAGGAAGGCGAAGTCATCGCGAGCACAATCGAGGGCATTGGGACGCTGATCAACCGCTGCGTTGCTGCACCGCGCTGAAGCTTCTGAATCGAGGTCCATTGTGAACACTGCGCTGGAGAATTGGGTCAAGGAAGTCGCCGACCACACCAAGCCTTCGAAGATCCAGTGGGTTGACGGGTCGCAGGCGGAGAACGATCGGCTGATTTCCGAAATGGTGGACGGCAAGGTGCTGCAGCCGCTCAATCAGCAGAAGTACCCGAACTGCTATCTGCATCGCAGTGACCCGAGCGACGTCGCGCGCACCGAGCATTTGACGTTCATCTGCTCTGAGAAGCAGGAAGACGCCGGGCCAACCAACAACTGGATGGCGCCGCGCGAAGCGAAGGAGAAAGTTGGAGCGCTCTTCCAGGGATCGATGCACGGCCGCACCATGTACGTGATCCCGTACGTGATGGGTCCGATCGGTTCGCCGTCCAGCAAAGTCGGCATCGAGATCACCGATAGCGCGTATGTCGTCGCCAACATGCGCATCATGACGCGCATGGGCGAGCCCGCGCTCAAGCAGCTCGGCGGCAGCGACGAATTCGTCAAGGGCTTGCACTCGCTCGGCGACCTCAGCCCTGATCGTCGCTTCATCATGCACTTCCCCGAAGACAAGGCGATTTGGAGCGTCGGCTCCGGCTACGGCGGCAACGCGCTGCTCGGCAAGAAGTGCTTCGCGTTGCGCATTGCCAGCGTGCAGGCGCGCGAGGAAGATTGGCTCGCGGAGCACATGCTGATCCTTGGCCTCGAGAGCCCCGAAGGCGAAACGCACTACATCGCGGCAGCATTTCCGAGCGCCTGCGGCAAGACCAATCTCGCCATGCTGATTCCGCCCGCATCGCAGAAGGGCTGGAAGGTGTGGACGGTCGGTGATGATATCGCGTGGCTGCGGCCGGGTCCCGACGGTCGGCTGTGGGCGATCAATCCAGAAGCGGGCTTCTTCGGCGTGGCACCTGGAACGTCGTCGAAGACTAACCGGAACGCGATGGAGAGTCTGCGCGCGAACTCGATCTTCACCAACGTCGCCGTCACCGAGGACAACTGTCCGTGGTGGGAAGGCTTCGACGGCGAAGTGCCGGAGCGACTCACCGACTGGCGCGGGCGTCCCTGGCGGAAAGGCTCCGCCGAGAAGGCGGCGCATCCGAACTCGCGCTTCACCGCCCCGGCGAGCCAGTGCCCGTCGATTTCGCCGAAGTTCAACGACCCGCAAGGCGTGCCGATCTCGGCGTTCATCTTCGGCGGCCGGCGCGCGCGCACGGCGCCGCTGATATTCGAGTCGTTCGACTGGAACCACGGCGTATTTGTCGGAGCGTCGGTCGCGTCGGAAACCACCGCGGCAGCAACCGGCGCGGTCGGTGTGGTGCGTCGCGATCCAATGGCGATGCTGCCGTTCTGCGGCTACAACATGGGCAGCTACTGGGGCCACTGGCTGCATATGGGCACCGTGGTGAAGCAGCCGCCCAAGATCTTCCACGTCAATTGGTTCCGCCAGGATGCCGCGGGCAAGTTCATCTGGCCGGGCTTCGGCGAGAACATGCGCGTGCTGCGGTGGATCGTCGATCGCTGCAAAGGTAGGGGCGGGGCGGTTGAGTCGCCGATTGGCAATCTACCGGCGAAGGGCGCGATCGACATCGGTGGCATCAACGTCGACGATCAGACCATGGCCGAGCTGGTGTCGGTGGCGCGCGATGATTGGCGTGCAGAGACCGAAAGCCTCGGCGAATTTTTCGGCAAGTTCGGCAACCGCTTGCCACGCGAGATCGATCAACAGCGCAACGCGCTGGTGAAGCGGCTCGGCTGAGCCGCGCGCTTGAAACCTAGGCCGATGTGCGCGCCTGCGTCGGCGCCAGCCCGCGGCGTTGGATCTTTCCGTTACGCGTGCGCGGAAACTCGTCGACGAAGTAGATGATCTTCGGCGCCTTGTATGACGCGAGGTGTTCGCGACCATATGCAACGAGCGCGTCGGCGGTGATAGTGCTGCCCGGCCGTCGAATGACGTAGGCGGCGACGAGCACTTTGTCGGCGGTGACTTCTTCACCGACGGCGGCCGCGTCGGCGACATCCGGGTGATCTTTGAGTACGCGTTCGATCTCGTGCGGCGAGACGCGGTAACCGAATGAATTGATGAGGTCGTCCTTGCGGCCGAGGAACCAGATGTACCCGTCGGCATCGCGGCGCGCGTAGTCGCCGGTGAGAAACCAATCGCCACGGAAGTGCGCCGCGGTTTCTTCGGGTTGATTCCAGTACCGCAACATGAGGTCCGGGTCGTGCTTCGGAATGCAGAGCATGCCTTCCTCGCCGACGCCGACTTCGTCGAGCGTGTTCGGCTCGAGCAGCTTCACGCCGTGGCCCGGCTGCGCGAAGCCGGCGGAGCCGGGCCGGATCGGGCGGCTTTTGGTCTGACACAAGTAGTACGAGCACTCGGTCATGCCGAGCCCTTCGTAGATGTCGAGGCCGAAGCGGTCGCGCCACGCGGCCAGTACTTCGTCGGAGAGATGTTCGCCGGCGCTCATACAGTGGCGCAGCGTGGGGACATCGGCGCGACTGAAGGGCGTCTTCTGAATGATGTGGCGATACAACGTCGGCACGCCGATGAAGATCGTGGCGTCGTGCTTGGCGATCAGTCGCGGCCACACCGAGCCATCGGGGCTGCCTTCGTGGAGGATCGCGGTGTGGCCGCGATAGAGCGGGTCCATAAGGCCGGTGCCGAGCACGTAGGTCCAGTTGAACTTGCCCGAGTGCAGCACGCGATCGCCCGCGGGCTGGAAGTCAAACCAGTATTCCGATGATGGCTGGCGACCGAGCAGGGCGCGGTGCGCGTGCAGCACGCCCTTGGGATAACCGGT
Organism: Binatia bacterium; assembly: GCA_041477755.1. Classification (GTDB taxonomy): domain Bacteria; phylum Desulfobacterota; class Binatia; order HRBIN30; family JACQVA1; genus JACOST01. The sequence goes on along the minus strand of JBGOUW010000189.1, from coordinate 886 downwards.
CGTGCCCGAGGTGTAGACGAGATACGCGGGATCCTCCGCGCGCGTCGGGTGCGCATCGCCCCAGCGCTGAATCGCAGCGAGCGCCGGATCGAAGTCGATCACGGTGATCCGCGACGGCGCGGCGCGCTCGCCAGCGCCGATCAGGATGACGTGGGTAATGGTGCCGAGCCGCTCGAACGTACCCTGCATCGCGTTCCACGTCGCCCGGTCGATCACCACCACTTGGGCGCCCGAGTCGGTGGCGAGAAATTGAATCTCGTCGGTCGTCAGCAGCGGCGAAGTCGGGACCGGAATGGCGCCGCGCTTCAGCGTGCCGAGGAAGACCGTAGGGTACTCGATGCAGTTCGGCAGACGAATGAGAACGCGCGCTCCAACCGCGACTCCGAGGTCGCGCAGGAGTTGGGCGAAGCGGCTGGTGCCGTCCGCGAGTTCGCGAAACGTCGCGCGACGCACGCCGATGGTGTCGTCATCGACGATCACCGCAGGCCGGTTCTCCCGCGCCGAGCCGATATGCGCATCGCTGCACGCCACCCCGATGTTGAAGTACTCGGGGATGTTCCAGGTCCACGGCGGGAAGCTCATCGCGGCCGGTACCATGCCAATTCCGAGCGCGGGTCGCCAGTGCGGACTCGCTTATGGCTGATCGCGGAGGGCTTATCGTCGGGTGGGGTGACTGTGCTATCGACCGACTCAGCAATGCGAGGAGGCCAGGGCGTGGCAAACAGCGACAATCGGCGTGATAGTCCACTCGGTCACCACCTCGGGTTCGAACCGGGCGTCGTCGACGACGAGCATGCGGTGCAGCGCTTGGTGATCCAACCGCATCACACCAATCCAACCGGCGCGATTCACGGCGGCGTGATCATCGCGCTGGCGGACAATCTGG